>JAVEXG010000251.1:0-2645 GCA_034004115.1 Bacteroidales bacterium
GTAGGATAATACCTGAGGGTACGAAAACAGTATTAAAACAACAGAGTTATTTTCCGATTATTCCTTCAATTAGTTATAGTTTGAGGTTTTAAATTTATTTATAAGAGGATCGATTTTACAGAAATAAGGTAATCTATCTGATTATGACTTTATTAATCCTTAAATAACTAAAATGAAAAACTTAATAATTCTGCTTGCCTTCACCTGCCTGATTTTTTTTGCTGGTCCTGTTCAGCCAGGGAATAGTGGTGGACTATTATTCGATGATAGAGGTAATTTAATTGGTATTATTAATGCTAAGCATTTAGAAACTGAAAATGTCACCGATGCGATTAAAGCATCCTATTTACTTAGATTTAATTGACTTAATGCCAACTACCCCTATTCTTCAAACCCAAAATATACTGAATAATAGAGATGAGTAAGGAACGATTACTTTATTTTGAGAACACAGGTGGAAAAGGTAAGTTAATCGGCAACACCTGTGGTCATTCGGAGTATATCATATGTTATATGCATGGTTTTACATGGCGAAATGCAGGCTATCAGTGCCAGGCCTGTGGCAGATTTACATCGATAGAATCTGAGGTGGATGAAGAGGTTGTATTAAAATGCGACTGTGGCGGAGACCTGTCAAACGTTAAGCCACTCTTTTGTCCGGTGTGCAGATCAAATAATGTATCATACAGACTGATGGTGATTTCATAAACCAGTAAGCTGAAATGCAGGGAAAGCCTTGTAAATAGACCTTAGGCAGTAGGTCAAGTATTATTTAACCAGGTAAACAGGTGTTCAGGTTGCTTACTTTATGTTGCATGAAGGTAAAAACGATAATGTTGACCTGGCATAGTGAATATTTTTATAGTTATTCCATGGTTGTATAAATGTAAAATGTTTAACTTAGTATCTGTGTTTTTGGTCCATGTCAGGCAATAAGCAGAAGGTTAGTGAGTTAGGGGTTGTTGGGTTATATTTGCGTTGTGACTGACGGGGCGAAGCTGTAAGATTCGGGAATTGAAAAGGAGGATTGGATTCCAGTATAGACGTCAATTTTAGACAAACAATTATATGTAAATCTTATAAATCTCATTGCTATGAAGTATTTTTCAAAAATTAAATCAGTTATTGCCCTTATTTCTTTAATTGGATTATTTATGACAGGCTGTGAAAAAGGAAATGATGATAGTCAAAACAGTCTGAATGGTAAAACAACCGCTGTATTTAATTCGTCATTATCCTATGGCACAATGACAGATCAGGATGGAAATGTTTACAAGACTATTACTATTGGAACGCAAACATGGATGGCAGAAAATTTGAGAACTACAAAATATAACGACGGGAAAGCTATACCAAATGTACCTGATAGTATACCATGGGCAGCTTTAACAACCGGAGCATACTGTAACTATAAAAACACTACTGATGAGGTTTTCATTGCCACATATGGTAGATTATACAACCGGTATGCAGTGAAGAGTGGTAAACTTGCACCTTCAGGGTGGCATGTCCCCACAATGGACGAATATAATATTTTAAGCCATCATCTCGGCGATGGAGGTGTTGCCGGAGGTAAATTGAAAGAAACTGGCATAACACACTGGAACTATTATGATCAAAACGTTGGTTCAACCAATGAAAGTGGTTTTACGGCTTTGCCTTCAGGTGGTCGTTTAGATAAATATTCCATATCAAAATATATGTTTAGCGACCTGGAAACTAAGAATTATTTGTGGCCTGTAACATCCTTGAGTGAATCATCGCCATCATGTTTTGTCTTGTCCGCCACGGATGGTATTTCCTATTTTACCCCATGCAACCAAGGGTCTGGCCTTTCGGTCCGTCTAATAAAGGACTGAATATCAGGTCATTTAATTATTGTAATGTGCATTGTAACAACGATATTCCCGATAAATAAGTAAAATGGATAATTACAAAAATCCAGGGAATGAGAAGGGCTTACGCTCAGCCATCGCTCACGGCACTTGCATATAGCCTTCAGCGGTTTTGTATAAGTGAAAATTTCAAAACCGGTTTATGATGGCAATCTGCAAGTGCCTGCCGCCGCTTCCCGAGCTACCAACGACGTCCTGACAAGCCGTTAAATGCCATGCTTAGATTTTAATTAAACCGTAGTTTTGTACATTTAAGAAAATTATCAGTCAACCGTTAACCAATAATCATTTAACGCACGGCACTTACCGGCGGACCGTTGTGCGTCATACTGAACTATGAATAAAGATAATTCTATACATAATCTGACCGAGTTTATTCAAAAAATATCTGAATTAAATGGAAGTACAACCAATTATCGGTCTACTTCGGTTAGTAGTTTAAATTTCTATAGAGGACAAGCAAATTCTAGTTGGGAACTTGAACCTAAATTATACAGAGAAAACTTATTTTCAAAAGAAGGAGTTTTAATATCTGAATTTATGAGAATTTCCCCGAACGACTTTAAAGGAAATTACTTTGACCGACTAGTAAAAATGCAACATTATGGACTGCCAACCAGACTATTAGACACGACACAAAACCCACTTGTAGCACTTTTTTTTGCTTGCTATGACGAAAAAGAAAAAGCTGCTGACGGCAATGTATATTTTTTCCCTCAACTTCCTACGTTTAATCGGGATAATGGATTT
>JAVEXG010000111.1:0-11749 GCA_034004115.1 Bacteroidales bacterium
AGCTACTCGTTGAACACATCTTTTTGCAAGTTAGAATCATTGTCTGGTTCCCCTTTTTGTTTACCCCCCACCCCCCCTTTAGGGGGGTGGGGGGTAGAACGACAAGGAGATGGAAAATATCCCAACTAACAAAAAGATGTGTACAAAGTGTCATCCCGAGTGAGCGAAGCGAAACGAAGGGATCTTATTCCCTGAATACAGCCTTCCTCCTCTTCATCACGCCTTTAACAACAAGATAAACCACAAAGATAATTCCCAGTACTATCAGGATATTGTCAATATAAGGGAATATCTTATCTTTCAGGTCGTAGATATAATAGCCGATAACTGCGAGTATTATGTTCCATATTCCGGCTCCTGCAGTGGTGTAGATTATGAAATCTTTAATGTTCATGTTTGCAAGTCCTGCCGGAATGGATATAAGCTGCCTGACTGCCGGTACAAGCCTTCCAATGAATGTTGAGGACTTGCCGTTTCTTATAAAATACTCCTCAGCATGAACCACCTTGTCCTTTGAAAGGAGCAATACCCTTCCGAGGTTCGAATCGGCGAACTTGTAAACAAGCGGCCGTCCCAGATATTTTGCAAGATAATAGTTGATTATGGCCCCTATGAGAGCGCCGCCTGTCCCTGTAAGTACAACAAGAAATACATTCAGGTCACCTTCAGCAGCCTTGTAAGCCGCAAAGGGTATAACCACCTCGGAGGGGAAGGGGATAAACGAACTCTCTATCGTCATCAGAAACGCTATTGTAAAATAGTTCAGATTGGCCATGTACCAATCAACCACAGTCTGAATAAGCTCCATCATCTTACTTTGAAATCAATAATAATTACGTTCACTGAAAGCGGTTCCGATACAGTATCTATTCTCCTTCCGGTTATGCTTACCGGTGTTGCGGCTGGTTTTATAAGTTCCTGACCTGCCACAGAATTGAAGTCATCCCTGGCATCAGATTTAAGAGTCTGCCGTACAGCGGTTTTAGTGTATGGAAGTCTTCCCAGAGACAGTCTTACCGCAACCTGTTTTTCGGAAGAATTGACCAGTTTGATGTACAGCTTTCCGTTCTTCCTGTCGACGGAACTGCTTGCATAAATCCCGTTCTGTCCGGTCAGCGCCTTCCCTCCCGAGAGGGCTGCCACAACATTAGTGCCGCTGTAATTTGAAAATATCTTCTGGACGTAGTAGTTAGGGCTTCCGATCGTGCGGAGGTTGTCGAACCAGATCAGGTCGGGTCGCCATTGCCAGGCCTCGGTGTGGGCGAGAAGCGGGGCGTATGATGCCATGTGAACCACATCGGCATTGCGTTCGAGCCCGGTCATGAATGCAGCCTCACAGAGCGCGCTCCACCAGGTATTTCTCGATTCTGCCTCTGTGCCCTCTTTTCCATGTGCTGCATACTCACCGGCAAAAACCTTTATCCCTTTCCTGTCGTAGTTGTCATACCTGGCTGCATTCTCAAGGAACCATTCGGGAGGCATATAATAATGCTCGTCGATAAGGTCGGGTGAAAGCTTTCGCAGCTCGCTCCAGCCATACTCGAACATCCTGCCTGCCGACGAAGGGCCGGAACCTGAAACAATCTTTATCTCTGGATGTTTTTCTTTAAGAACTTTCTCAAACACCCTGTATCGTTCGATATATTGTTCATCCCATTGCTCGTTGCCTACCCCCAGATATTTAAGGTTGAATTTTGCGGGATGCCCCATCTCAGCTCTCAGGCTTCCCCATTTAGTCGAAGGGTCGCCGTTGGCAAATTCAATAAGGTCAAGTGCATCCTGGATGTAAGTGTCAAGTTCCTCAAGCGGCACCACTTCGCCTGCATTGAACTGGCACGACATACCGCAGTTCAGGATTGGCAGCGGTTCGGCTCCCAGATCCTCTGACAGGAGGAAATACTCATAGAAACCCAGTCCGAACGACTGAAAATAATCGGGAGCCTGGCGGTTTCTTATCTCAACGTTCCAGCGATTCATGATCAACTTCCTGTCCTCAACGGGCCCGACTGTAGTTTTCCACTGATAGCGGTTCTCCAGCGTCCTGCCTTCAACGATACATCCGCCGGGAAACCTTACGAAGCCAGGCTTCAGGTCTGCGATCATCTGCACTATATCCTTACGGAGTCCGTTCTCCCGTCCTTTCCAGGTGTCAGCAGGAAATAAGGAAACCATATCTAGGTCGATGCTTCCGGTTCCCGTGAGAGTAACCCTCATTTGAGCCTTCGGTTCGGTTGCAGATGCTGAAACAGATCCCTTGTGCTTCATCCAGGTTCCCGTAAAACCTGAGACCCCGGTACTTCCGATAACCTCTCCGGAGGGAGTTATCAGTTCGACAGTCATCTTTATATCTGATCCTTCATGAAGGCGTGCCCTGACTGAAAAGTTATACTGTGAGTCCTTACTGATACCCATTCCGCGGAAACCCTCGTTCGTCAGTCCGAACGATCCGGTTGCAGGGTCGATGTAAACACTTACAAAATGCGGATTCCCGGAATTGGAAGGAGAATAGAAGCCGGGTACAATCCTGCCCGTTCCGTTCTGATTTGTCAATTGCCTCCAGCCGCTCAGGGGCAGTTCAAATTCAAATGACCGGTTCTTTACCAGTTCGGCATAGATACCGCCATCGGCAGCAAAATTGATATCCTCGAAAAACACACCCCACATTGTGGGCTGAATCTCAGCTCCGGGCTTGTCAGCCTGAATCGAGATTTCAAGAGGTTCCTGGGAGAAACCAATTGCGGATGTAAAAAAGAACAACATCGACAGTAAGGAAAGAGTCTTTTTCATCATTTAATAATTTTAATTACCCCCTTTTCCCGTCCCTCAAAGCGGGAAGCCTCCTGCTCCTGCCCCCCTGGGGGAAGGTTGGGAAGGGGGTATTAGTAAAAGAAATGAAATTTTCCAAAGTTTGCTAACAACCAATTTAATTGTGATTCGTAAACGAGGCTAAAATAACATATTTAAGCTTTGATCAGGTCTTTTGAAGCATGAAATTGACCGGATGCTCCCTATGAATGAGCTACCTGTGGCGAAATAAATCTAAATTATCATCATCCGTCCGCAAAACGAGATATTTTTTCTTCCTTTACGGGAAAATCAGAATTTTCCCGATTGATATAAAAGATACAAAATGGAGGTTACCAGGATTTTTGATATTCTCTCAAGATATGAAGAGAAATTCAGTAAGGACGATGCTCTGTGCTTCAAGCATAACGGGCAGTGGATAAAATACAGTTCGCAGCAATACATTGATTATTCGTTCAACTTCTTTTATGGCCTTTATGAACTCGGATTCAGAAAAGGAGATAAAATCGTATCAATTTCAAACAGCCGGCCGGAATGGAACTTCATCGATGTCGGGATGACGATGCTGGGGGTGGTGCATGTTCCGGTGTTTACATCGCTTAAGCCCTCAGAATATGAATTCATTCAGCAGAATTGCGGTGCCAGGATTGTGATTGTGTCCGACAAAAAACTATTCAAATGCGTAAGTCCCGCTCTTGAAGATTACGTAAAAGAGGGCAGGCTTTTCACATTCGATGAGGTGGAAGGTGCGCGCTGCTGGCTTGAGATAGTAAGAAAGGGCGAATCATGCCCTGAAAACCTGAGAAGGGAGGCTGATTCGATAAGGGATCAGATCACCCCTGACGATGTTGCAACGCTTATCTACACCTCAGGCACAACCGGCTCGCCAAAGGGTGTAATGCTTTCTCACAGGAATCTTGTTTCCAACTTTATATCTGCCTCAAAGGTGTTCAACCTCAATCCAACCGACAAATATCTGAGCATATTGCCTTTATGTCACGTAGGCGGACGGCTTGGCAACTATCAGACCCAGTACTGCGGTACAAGCATCTACTACGCGGAAAATATGGGAACGATTGCAGCAAATATGGCTGAAGTGAAGCCTGACGGATTTGATGCCGTGCCCCGCATAATCGAAAAGTTTTACGATGTAATCATTTCAAAGGGGAAGAAACTTACCGGGTTCAAAAAGGCGGTTTTCTTCTGGGCAGTGAAACTTGGGACAAAATACAATCCATTTGGCGAAAACGGCCTTATATATGAAGCCAAACTTGCAATTGCCGACCGGCTGGTATTCAGCAAATGGCGTCAGGCTCTTGGGGGGAATGTAAGGATAGTGGGATGCGGCGGCGCCAGCCTCCAGTCGAGGCTCGAAAGGATTTTCTGGGCTGCAGGCATCAGGATATTCAACATGTACGGTCTTACGGAAACGTCCCCGATTATAACCATCAACCGCAATGAAAAGGGGAAAGTCAGACTTGGTTCGGTGGGAATGACAATCGAAGGGGTTGAGGTGAAGATAGCCGATGACGGAGAGATTCTGTGCAAAGGTCCGAATGTGATGACAGGTTATTACAATGATCCTGAGATGACGGGTTCGGCTTTTGATGAGGATGGCTGGTTCCGAACCGGTGATGTGGGACGAATTGAAGACGGGAAATTCCTGATGGTTACTGACAGGAAAAAGGAAATATTCAAACTCTCGAACGGCAAGTTCGTGGCTCCTCAGCTGATTGAAAACCTGTTCAAGGAATCACTTATGATCGACCAGGTAATGGTTGTCGGGGAACATGAAAAATTCGCAAGCGCTATTATCTCACCCAATTTCAAGTATTTTGAAGAGTGGAGAAAAGAGAAGAGGTTATTGTGGACCGATCCTTCGGACCTGATCCGGCATCCTGAAATAACAAATGCTTTCAACAGTGAAATCGAATCGGTAAACAGGCGGCTCAATCCGCCCGAACGGATCAGCCGTTTCAGGCTGGTGCCGGACGAGTGGAGCCCCGCCACGGGGGAATTATCACCAACTCTGAAACTCAAACGTCAGTATATTTCGAACAAGTACCGGGAGATCCTGGATCAGATCTATATGAAGTAACCCCGACGCCATATCACTCAGAAAATTAATGAAGATCACCAGGGTTACAGACCGGAAGACCAGAAAGGATTTCCTGACGGTTCCGAAAAGGCTATACAAAGATGATAAGGTTTGGGTATGCCCCCTCGACAATGATATCGAAGCCGTATTTGATCCGGCAAAAAACCCCTATTTCGGACACGGAGAGGCTGAAAGATGGATACTGCATGATGACAACAACAATCTGGCAGGCAGGATAGCTGCCTTTTATGACACAAACCTGTGCAACTCCTGGGAACAACCAACGGGGAGCATGGGTTTTTTCGAATGCATAAACAACAGGGATTCAGCTTCCCTGCTGTTTGACACCGCCAGGAATTGGCTGAAATCAAAGGGCATGGAGGCGATGGACGGCCCGATTAATTTCGGAGAGAATGACAAATACTGGGGATTGCTGGTGAATGGCTTTACTCATCCCTCCTTCGACATAGCATATAATCCGCCATATTACCAGGATCTTTTCGAATCGTACGGGTTTCAGACCTATTATAATATGGAGGGATTTCATCTCGACATCACCAAACCTCTCCCTGAACGATTCATGAAGATAGCCGGATGGGTGGCAGCAAAACCAGGGTACGAGTTCAGGCACTTTATATGGAAGGAACAGGATAAATTTGCAATCGATTTTGCAAAAGTATTCAATGAGACCTGGCCTACATTCAGGACAAATTTCGAACCTCTTGAGGATGAGTATATAAAAGGAGTCCTGAAAAAGGCAAGACCGATTATTGACGAGGAATTTATCTGGCTGGCCTATTTCAACGGTGAGCCAATTGGCATATACCTGATGTTCCCCGATTTCAACCAGATACTCAAGCACCTGAACGGCCGGCTCGACCTTCCCGGTATAATTAAGTTTCTTTACCTGAAGAAACGAAAGACCATAACAAGGGCAAGAGGCGTTCTGATGGGTGTTGTACCAAGATTCCAGGGACTCGGCATAGAATCGGCTTTCATCCTGAATCTCAGGAAAGCATTCGACAGGAAACCCCATTACACTGAAATTGAATTCTCGTGGGTCGGAGATTTTAATCCGAAAATGAGAAAAATTTTCATATCCGTCGGGAGCGAGCCTGTAAAAAACTATAAGACATACAGGTATCTTTTCGACCGGACCAAGGAATTTAAAAGACACCCTATACCGGATTTTAAAAACTGATAAGGATGAAATATGATGCTATAGTAGTTGGAGCCGGACTTGGAGGCCTTACTGCCGGTGCAAAGCTGGCCAGGGAAGGGAAGAAAGTCCTGGTTATTGAACAGCACAGCAAGCCGGGTGGTTGCGCAACTACCTTTACACGCGGAAGCTATACCCTCGAAGTTGGTTTGCATGAGATGAACGGGCCCTCCCCTTCCGATATGAAAACAAGGGTTTTCAATGATCTGGAAGTCACCACAAATGTCGGATTCCTTAAAGTTCCCGAGTTTTACCATTTCACAAACGAAAGGCATTCAATAACCATTCCTCACGACCCTGAAAAAGCCAGAGAGGCACTCTCGAAAGAATTTCCAGGCGAAACTACCGGCATTCAGGCCTACTTTGACCAGGTACTCAATCCAAAAAGGAAAGCTTCATCTCCCGGACAGGAAAAGGAAAGAAGCATTGGCGAATTCCTCGATTCAATTATCGGCGATGAAGATCTTAAGCTTGTACTTCTGGGTAACCTTGGTTATTTTCATGATGATCCCTACTCCCTGTCTTTAACCTATTATTCGGCTGCCCAGGGAAGCTATTACAAGGGAGGCGGGAGCTTTATACGGGGAGGATCGCAGAAGCTTTCCGATTATCTTGCCGGCTATATAAGGAATCATGCCGGAGAGGTCCTTTTAAACCATGTTGTCACCGGCCTGATACCTGATGGCAAACGGCTTGCCGGAGTAACCTTCAGGAAGAAGTCAGGCTCCTCATCAGCGACGATGACTGCATCAGCTGATGAGATTATTGCAAACATGTCGGTGCCAGGCCTGAGGGAGCTTCTGCCGGAAGAAGATGCCCTTAGAATTTCGGATGCAATTCAGGGACAGAGGCCCGGAGCATCGCTTCTGACCGTTTATTTTGGATTTAAAAAGTCACTTAAAGAAATTGGCAGCCGTTATTATTCAACATTTGTCTTCGATAGTTCCGTAAAGACCCAGTCGGATATTGTCATAAACAACAGGAGTGATTTCGGACAGAGGAGTTTCACTTTTGTGGATTACGGACAGGTAGATTCAGCGCTTGCCCCTGAAGGCAGGAGCGTCGGGGCAATCTGCTGCATTGATTATCCGGGTGACTGGGAGAAGCTGTCAAAAGAAGAGTACAAAAGGAAGAAAGAGGAAACAGCTCAGATATTCATAAGGAGGCTTGAGAAACTGATACCGGGAAGTTCAGGCCAGATAGAGTATTACGAAATCGGCACTCCATTAACGGTCAGGCGTTACACCCTTAATCCGGAAGGTGCTGTTTACGGGTTTGCCCAGGTGCCTTCCAGGCCAGCGGTGAACTACGCGGGGATTTTTGACAACCTGCACTTTGCATCAGCATGGGGAAGCCTTGGCGGAGGATTCTCGGGTACAATATTAAGCGGATACCTTTGTGCGGTTGGCCTTCTTCGTAAGAAATAAACCACTTCAGCCTTTATTGCGGTGGACTTGTTCTCCTGATTCTCCTTCCCACGGGCTGATCAATTGTGATGGGAACCTGCTCTTCGATTGTATTTGCAGAATCGAGCTGCAGGGCTCTTACATCCGAGATGCAGATAAGCCTTGAAAAGCTGTGAAGAGTCAGAGTCATTGTATCGAGATTTGAAAGCTTATAGTCGCGGGGCATTACCCTGTCAATCAGAACGAACTTGAAGTCAGCAGGAATCGTGTGTTTCCTGAGTGAGTCATAACTGCTTTCCAGCTTTATTTCTCCCGATGCGGTCAGATCTTCAAGCACTTCCCTGAAATAAAGATTGATCCTGGGTTCCACCTTAAACCCGATATGGAAGTCAATCCGAATCAGTATCCCTGGTATTATCTGGTTCACCTGGTAGTCCATCCTGTCGGGTTCATCAACCTTGTCAACGTGAATCAGCCAGTATGTATCCGCCCTCTTCGGCTGTTTAAGGAATATTGAATGCATCACTTTCGATTCAACCTGGTCGATCCTGTTGGCCTTTATTATGTATACAAGGTTTGTTGCAGTCCTGGGAACTGACTCATCATTTGCCAGATCCCTGAACATATCGATATATTTGTTAAGGTTTGTAAAGGTTACATAACGATTCTTAAGCTTCCTTCCGAAGTACCATCCGTACATTATGACGAAGAACAGCGAGGCGGCAAGTATTGTAAACCAACCGCCATTGGCGAACTTGTGAAGGTTGGCAATGAGGAAGCTTCCCTCTATTGTGAGGTAAACCATCAAAAGAAGCAGTATCAGCCTGTGATTCACTCCTTTCTGGAACAGATAGTAGGCAAGCAGGAAGGTCGTGATCATCTCCGTTATGTTGATTGCCAGCCCATAAGCTGCACTCATGTTATCAGACTTCTGAAATGTGATCACCACTACCGAACTTGCTATCCACAGGAACCAGTTAACGACCGGCAGATAAACCTGTCCCTTGATCTTTGTAGGATTCAGGACATTAAGCTTTGGCCAGAAGTTCAGGGAGATGGCCTCGCTTACAAGGGTGAATGAGCCGCTTATTATAGCCTGGCTTGCGATTATCGCGGCTGCTGTGGCCAGTAGTATTCCGGGCAGCAGTAACCACCGCGGCATTATCTCAAAAAACGGATTGATGTCTGATCCCTGGGTGTAATTCATTATCAGCCATGCGCCCTGCCCGAAATAATTAAGCAGCAGGCACAGTTTTACATAGATCCACGACACCCTGATGTTTGCCCTTCCGCAATGACCCAGATCGGCGTAAAGGGCTTCGGCACCAGTAGTGCTGAGGAACACGGCTCCCAGCAGTATGAATCCGCCGGGATATTCCGAAAGAAACCTGAAGGCATAAACCGGATTGACGGCTTGAAGTATGAAGGGATGGAGTATAAGCTGGGATATTCCGAGAGCCCCGAGCATGAAAAACCAGATCCCCATTACAGGGCCGAAATATGATCCTACGAAATTTGTTCCGAACTGCTGGATGAAAAACAGCGCCGCCAGTATTACAATCACTATCGGAACAACGGGGATATCCATCTTGACCATACGTAGTCCCTCTACGGCTGATGTAACTGTTATTGAAGGAGTGATGACACCGTCGGCAAGCAGTGCCGCCCCGCCAACCATTGTCAGTATGGCAGCCCATGATGATTTCTTCCTCAACAGGGCAAAAAGTGCAAAAACACCTCCCTCCCCGTTATTATCGGCCCTGAGAACTATAATTACATACTTTATTGTGGTCGACAGGGTGATGGTCCAGAAGATGCAGGAAAGCGATCCGTAAATAAGCAATTCGGAGAAGTTATCCCTTCCTCCGATCAGGATGGCCCGCATTGTATACAGAGGACTTGTGCCGAGGTCACCGAACACAATCCCCATAGTGACTATAACCCCTAAGAAAGAGAGCTTTTTGATATCCGGGCGATTACCCGCGCTGTTCATTTTATTAAAGAATCAGTTTTGGATCGTGTCAATCAGGCCGGCAAATTTAATAATTCTTAAATTTAGGCATTCTTTATACAGGATAATTTTATGTTGAGAAAAATATTGGTCATTATCTGCCTCACACCGGCCGCACTCTTTCTTTCAGCACAGGAAGACAGTGTCAGCGTCAGGAAGCTCTCATTGCTTTTCATCGGCGACATTATGGGACATGACGAACAGATAGCATCAGCCTGGAACAGCGAAACCAAAAATTATAATTATGATGATGTTTTCCGCTATGTCAGGGATGAGATTTCTGAAGCCGACATTGCCGTTGCAAACCTGGAGGTCACTCTTGGCGGTAGTCCCTACAAGGGATATCCGGCTTTCAGTTCCCCCGTTTCACTTGCCTCAGCCTGTATGAACGCCGGGATCGATGTGCTTGCCACTGCCAATAATCACTCGGTCGACAGGGGTAAGAAAGGAATACTGAATACTATCCGGAGACTCGACAGTCTTGGGATCAGGCACACCGGAACATTTGCCGATTCAATCTCCAGGGACACGTTAAGTCCGATGATAATTGAAAAGAACGGAATCTCAATAGCACTTCTGAACTATACCTACGGTACCAACGGAGTTAAGGTACCTCCCCCGACGATTGTAAACATGCTTGATACAAACCTGATAGCCTCCGACATCGCGAAGGCAAAGGCTCTGAAGCCCGATGTCATAATCCCCTTTGTTCACTGGGGCATCGAATACGACACACTTCCTTCGGCAGAACAGACCAGGCTGGCCGGGTTCTTTTTCACCAGGGGCGCCGATCTTGTAATCGGGTCACATCCTCATGTTCTTCAGCAGATGGAATGGACCCCGGCAGACTCCAGCCGGAACGACAGGATAGTGGTCTGGTCTCTTGGCAACTATGTATCGAACCAGCGAACAATCCGGAGGGACGGAGGGGCGATGGTGAGGATTGAACTACAAAAAACCGACAGCCTCACTTCAGTTTCACGTGCGGGATACTACCTGACCTGGGTACATACTCCGGCAGAGGATGGGAAAAAAAGATTCTACGTCCTTCCCTGTTCCGTATTTGAGAATAAACCCGAACACTTCACGAGACCTTCGGATTACCAGAAGATGAAGCTTTTCATCCGGAACTCCCGAAGCCTTCTGAACTCCGGAAATTCCGGGATTCAGGAGATAATACACACAGGCGAGAGTTGGATATATTGAATTAATTCATATCATTGCAGATGTTAGCAGGGATCTCCGGTAAATCACAATAAATCAATTTTATGGAAAACTCCATAGCGCTACTATCGGCAACAGCAGTATCACTGGGTTTTATCCATACAATACTTGGGCCTGATCATTACCTGCCCTTCATAGTGCTTAGTGAGGCAAGAAAATGGAACCTCCGGAAAACAATGCTGATTACTTTCCTTTGTGGTCTGGGGCACGTCCTCAGTTCTGTTCTGCTCGGCTTTGCGGGAATTGCGATTGGTCTTTCGGTCAACCGGCTTGTATCGGTTGAATCATTCAGGGGAAATATTGCTGCGTGGCTGTTCATAGCATTCGGACTTGTCTACATGATAATCAGCTTAAGAAATATTTACCGCAAGAGGAAGCACACACATCCTCATTTTCACCACGCCAGCGGAAACCATGTCCATGAGCACAACCATTTCTCGGAACATACCCACCTTCATGAAACCGATAAAACCCGGACCACCCCATGGATACTTTTCCTGATCTTTGTATTCGGACCCTGCGAACCGCTTATCCCGGTACTCATGTACCCGGCTGCGGAAAACAATATACATGGTACAGTCCTTGTTGCGCTTCTTTTCTCAATAGTAACCATTGCCACAATGATGGGAGTCGTCCTTGCCTTCAGACTCGGCTTCAGCAAGATAAACCTTAAGCCGGTTGAAAAGTACAGCAATGTAATCGCCGGGGCAATGATCTTCCTCTCGGGAGTAGCAATAAGGTTTCTGGGATTGTGAACGTGAAGGCGTAAAGGCATAAAGGCATTAAGGCTTTAAGGCTTTAAGGCTTTAAGGCTTTAAGGCAGGAAACTGGAAGCATAAACCGTAGGTCTTGCGTCTTACGTCTTGTGTCGCAACCACAAAGGTTTAAGAAAGTCCGAAATTGATATATTTACAATTAATTATTAGCTTTGCAAAAACTGATATCCCTGATGAGTTACGATTACAATACACAACGGAAAAGAATGG
>JAVEXG010000252.1:0-2595 GCA_034004115.1 Bacteroidales bacterium
CCGTAATGTAAACAGGGATGAATTTATTTCCGTTGTGAACTGCTATGGTATGTCCGACAAAATCGGGCGAGATCACCGATCTTCTCGACCATGTCTTGAGGACCGACTTCTTCTGTGTCTTGTTCATTTCAAGGACCCTTTTTTCCATTTTGAACTCAATGAAAGGACCCTTCTTGATTGATCTGCTCATAGTATATCAGTTATTTTTTCCTTCTTTCAACAATATGCTTTGCAGAATATTTCTTCCTGTCGCGGGTTTTGAAACCCTTTGCCGGAATGCCTCTGCGCGATCTGGGGTGACCTCCTGAAGCTCTTCCTTCACCACCGCCCATGGGGTGATCAACAGGGTTCATCACAACACCCCTTACTCTCGGACGTCTGCCCTGCCAGCGTGAACGCCCGGCTTTGCCCGACTTCTCAAGATTATGATCGGAGTTCGAAACAGTTCCTATCGTTGCACGGCATGTTGTCAGAACCATCCTGGTTTCACCCGAAGGAAGCTTAATGATTGCATACTTTCCCTCCCTGGCTGAAAGCTGTGCAAATGTACCGGCGCTGCGGGCGATTGCACCACCCTTGCCAGGCTTCATCTCAATATTATGCACAACCGTTCCGAGGGGGATATCGTTCAGAAACATTGTGTTTCCAATCTCGGGAGTTGCATCCTTACCCGACACGATGTTCTGTCCGACCTTAAGTCCGTTGGGAGCAACTATATACCTCTTCTCGCCATCCTCGTAAACAACAAGGGCAATACGTGACGACCTGTTGGGGTCATACTCGATTGCCTTAACTGTTGCCTGCATGCCATCTTTATTCCTAAGGAAATCGATGACCCTGTACATCTGTTTGTGACCGCCGCCGATGTACCGCATAGTCCTTTTGCCGTTAACGTTCCTTCCTCCTGATTTTCTAAGCGGTCGAAGCAAGGATTTCTCCGGCGCGTCCTTTGTAATTGTATCAAAGGCGCTGATGATCTTGTTTCTCTGACCTGGTGTTACAGGTTTTAATTTTCTGACTGCCATACTGGTTGCTAAATATTGCTATAGAAATCAATTTTGTTTCCTTCAGCCAGGGTGACCACAGCTTTCTTGATAGCTGCCGTCTTGCCAACAAGAAGACCCGATTTCGTGTTCCTGGTCTTGACCTTGCCTCCGTATCTGATCGTATTTACCGACTCAACAGTTACACCGTAAAGCTCCTCAACTGCCTTCCTGATCTGAATCTTATTGGCCGACCTGTCAACGACGAAACCGTAGCGATTGAATTTATCGCCGTCTTTCGTCATTTTTTCCGTCACTATTGGTTTAAGCAGAATCTTCATCACTTAAATATTACATGTTTTCAAAAGTTCCCTGCAAAACGTCAATTGCGCTCTCCACAAGTACGAGCGTTGAAGCTTTCATTATGTTGTAAGTACTTAATTCATCAGCAATTACAACTTCAACCCCTTGTACATTTCGGGATGACAAATATATATTTTTATTTTGTTCCCGTAAAACAAACAGCGATTTTTTATTGCCGATATTCAGGTTATTGTTCATCCGTACAATTTCCTGTGTCCTGGGAGCCTCAAAAGAGAAGTCTTCCAGTACGATAATATTGTTTGCGGATGCCTTATAGGAAAGTGCTGATTTTCTTGCAAGCTGTTTGATCTTTTTATTCAGTTTGAACCCGTAGAACCTTGGCTGGGGTCCGAAAACCCTGCCTCCTCCGCGGAACAGAGGGTTCTTAATGCTTCCTGCACGGGCTGTACCGGTTCCCTTCTGTTTCTTGATCTTCCTGGTACTGCCGGCCACTTCACCACGCTGCTTGGATTTATGAGTTCCCTGCCTTTGATTGGCGAGAAACTGTTTGGTATCCAGATAAATGGCATGGTCGTTAGGTTTGATGCCGAAAATCGAGTCGTTAAGAACAACCTTCCTCCCGGTCTCCTTGCCTTCGATATTAAGTATCGCTAATTCCATCATTTTGTAATTATTACGTAACCACCTTTTGGACCCGGAACTGATCCTTTTACTATTAATATATTGCTTTCAGGCATAATTCTGATAACTCTCTTGCTTTCAGCAAATACTTTGGCTCCGCCCATCCTGCCGGCCATTCTCATACCGGGAAGCACCCTCGACGGGAACGATGAAGCGCCCAGAGAACCTGGTGCCCTGCCCCTGTTGTGCTGTCCATGTGTCTGACCTCCGACTCCACCGAAGCCGTGACGTTTTACCACTCCCTGGAAACCTTTTCCCTTTGACCATCCGCGGATGTCAACCCAGTTGTCAGCGTTGAAAAGTTCGGTGGTGAGCACCTCTCCTTCCTTGACCTGACCTTCTGTGAAGCCGTCGAACTCGATAAGCTTCCTTTTCGGAGTTGTACCGGCCTTCCTGAAATGGCCCAGTTCAGCCTTAGTGGTATGCTTTTCCTTTTTCTCGTCGAAACCCAGCTGAACAGCGAAATACCCGTCCTTTTCAATGGTTTTTACCTGAGTAACCACGCACGGGCCTGCCTGGAGCACGGTACAAGGAATATTCTTTCCGGCTTCATCGAAGACGGAAGTCATTCCTATCTTTTTTCCTATTAATCCCTGCATCTCTTTAT
>JAVEXG010000010.1:0-51943 GCA_034004115.1 Bacteroidales bacterium
AATATTGTTGACTTTATTAATGCTAAAAACGTTTAAAATAATATTGAATGAAAAAAACTCATATATTTCGTCAAATTTAAAACCCGGAAACATGAAAAGATTGATTTTCACTCTCTTCTTCACCATTTTTGCGTGTACTGTGATGTTTGCCCAGACGGGCAAGCTTGAAGTAGGCATGAAGGTTCCCGAATGGACTTTTCCTGATGCAGACAAAAAGGATTTCACCATGAACTCATGGTCTGGAAAGGTACTGCAGATCAACTATGTCGATCCTGACGAATCGGATCTTAATGATGATTTCAACGATGCGATAAATAAGGCAACCGATGTAGACAAAATAATAGACAGAGAATATTTCAAGGGATTCGGCATTGTCGACACCAAATCGACATGGAAGCCGAATGGTCTTATCAGGGCAATAGCCGGCAACAAGGCAAAGAAATATGATACCACAATTCTGTTTGATTATGACGGCAAGCTTCATTCCGACTGGGGAATGCCGAAAGACAACTACACTGTTGTGATAGTTGACAAAAACAGGGTTTGCAGATATATCTACTCCGGGAAAATCCCCGCTTCGGAGAATGAAAAGATCATTAAGATGATAATTGAGCTGACAAAAGAATAGTTTCAGTCAGCTTCGCTCACATCCGTAATGTCGCTTCCCAGCCTGGCTTTTATGCGCTGGAGGTCGTTTTTCATTATGGCAATTGACTGGAATATCTGTTTCTCAGGCATAACTGGTTCAGGCAGTTCATTGCTTATGTAATTGACGAATTTCCATATCTCCTTGACCTCATTAATATGAATCTCATAAGGTTCATAAAGAGGATTCAGGGAGAAAAGGGTTAATCTTCCGTTCTTCCGGATATTGTTTTCAACGATCTTGAATACAATTCCGTCGTCGAGGGTGAAGACTATATAGGCTTTGCCGCTCATCAGTTCCGTCCAGTCCTGGATAAATTCTCCGGTAACCCACGACCCGTCGGGTATCGGGAACATTGAATCCCCCTTCAGTTGAAAAGTCCGGTACTTTCTTTTATCCGAAAGAAACGGCAGATGGAACACCGGAAGTTCCCCGATGTATTCCGGATCGGCATACCCGGTTGTGTATCCCGCCTTTGCTTTTTCCGTAACAAGTTCGATGTTCTCCCTGTTGCCCGAATTGACTGTGGTGGCAAGCACCCGCAGGTTGCTTCCCTTCACATAGGCATCATACCCTCTCTCGAGCTCCCCAAGCTGGCTCTCCGACAGCTTTGCAATGTCGATCTTGAGAAGAGTATCGATCGACATGTTGAAATATCCCGAAAAAGAAACAAGTACATCTATTCCGGGCTGGGCCACGCCGTTCTCATACCCGCTGAGGGTTGAACGCTTCAGGTCAAGGGCTGCAGCAACATCATCCTGGGTGCGCCCCTTCCTTTTTCTTAAAAATTTTATGTTGGATGCGAAGTACATGAAAAAAATTGATTATATTGTAATCATAACTTTGATTAATTTCTAATCAAAAGTATAATATGTTTACGAGAAATGCAAATATTTTAAAGAAAGTTTCTCATTTATAATTGTTAGTCGAACCGGTTTTAAATAAATACAGTCATTTTACAATGTTCATTGCAGGCAATACGGAAAGATCTGTTCTCCATCTCGACATGGATACGTTTTTCGTATCGGTTGAGAGGCTTCGCAACAGCAGGCTTGCCGGCAAGCCCGTCATAATCGGCGGCATGTCGGACAGGAGTGTCGTATCGAGCTGCAGCTATGAAGCGCGTAAATATGGTGTGAGTTCGGCAATGCCGATGAAGATGGCCAGAAGCCTTTGTCCCGATGCGATAATAATCAGGGGCGACATGGAGGAATACAGCAACTATTCGCATATGGTGACGGATATAATTGCCGAACGATCGCCCATTTATGAAAAAGCATCAATCGATGAGCACTATATCGACCTGACGGGCATGGACCGCTTTTACGGATGCTACAAATGGTCGCACGAACTCAGGCAGCGTATTATAAAGGAGACCGGCCTGCCGATATCGATCGGACTTTCGGTCAACAAGACAGTATCGAAGATAGCGGCAGGGGAAGCAAAGCCCAACGGGGAAAAGGAAGTGTCAGTGGAGCGGGTTCACCCCTTTCTCGATCCGCTGTCGATAAGCAAGATACCCATGGTCGGGCAGAAGACTTACCACACCCTCCGCTCGATGGGCATCGTTACAATATACACACTGAGGAACATTCCGGCCGAAATGCTTGAAACGCTCATGGGCAGGAACGGCATGGAAATATGGAAGCGGGCCAACGGAATCGACTCCACTCCCGTAATGAGCTACTCGGAGCAAAAGTCGATAAGCACCGAGCATACCTTCGATAAGGACACCACCGACATGGTCAGGCTGAACCAGCTTCTTTCCGGTATGGTCGAGAAGATAGCATACGATCTCAGAAAACAGGAGAAGCTCACTTCCTGCGTGACTGTAAAAATAAGGTATTCAAACTTTGACACCCACACGCTTCAGAAAAGGATACCATACACCTCTTTCGATCATGTCCTTTCGGGAGTTGCCAAAGAGCTTTTCGGCAGACTTTACCAGCGGCGAATGCTCATAAGGCTGATTGGTGTCAGATTCAGCCACCTGGTAAGGGGTGTTCAGCAACTCGATATGTTCGATGACACTCCGGAGAAGGTAAACCTTTACCTGGCAATGGACAATATCCGTAACCGCTTCGGCCGTGATGCCGTGCGCCGTGCCGTCGGAGTGATGACAGCCTCTGAAAGGGAGGAAAAAGCCAGACGGCAGTTGGAGAATGCCATCAACGAACAGAAAATGATGGAGGAGAGACTGAAGAAATACATGATGTATGGGTGTTAAGGCGTAAAGGCGTAAGGGCGTAAGGGCGCAAAGGCGTGAAGGGATGAGCCGTCAAGCCTTTATGCCTCAATGCCGTCAAACCTTTTCTTAAATGTATATAAACTGTCATTCATATTACAGTCTTCGCTACGGGATGATGTCCGTGGAACAGCTTGTGCAATGCGCTGCTGAAGCCGGCGAGGACTGTATTGCAATGACCGACATAAACAACTCGACAGGGATCCCCGAATTTGCCGGCGAATGCATCAAAAACGGCATCAGGCCGCTTGCCGGGATAGAGTTCCGGAACGACAATAACCTGCTGTATATCAGCATTGCCCGTAACAATGAAGGACTGAGGGAACTTAACGAGTTCCTGTCAGCACACAACTTTGACAAGACTCCCCTGCCCTTCCCCTCACCCGAATTTTCACATGCCTACTCCATCTACCCTCTTTCCGGCATCCCCGAAAGGCCCTTGCGCGATAATGAACGCATCGGAATAAGACCTTCAGAGATCAACAGGCTGCTGACACTGGCGGGATCAGTCTCCAGAAACTCCATGGTGCTTCTCCAGCCTGTGACATTCGCGCTGGAAGATGATATCTTCATCCATAAAAGCCTGCGGGCAGTCGACAACAACATACTTCTGAGCCATCTGAAGCCGTCTCAGTACGGCGCCGAGGATGAATTCTTCATGCCTCCCGAAAAAAAGAGCCGCATGATGCGCGAACACGAATGGCTGATGAAGAACACCGAAAAGCTTATGGGCGACTGTTCCCTGAACTTCGACCTTACCACATTAAAGAACAAGAAAGTATTCTCGGCAAGCAGGTACGACGACAAGCTTCTGCTCGAGAAGCTGGCATGGGACGGCATGTTGTACAGGTACGGCAGACATAATGCTGAAGCAGAAAGAAGAATAAGGCATGAACTTGAAATCATCGACAAGCTTGGCTTTTCAGCCTATTTTCTGATCACCTGGGATATTGTAAGGTATTCAATGGCGAGGGGATTCTATCATGTGGGACGCGGCAGCGGAGCAAATTCAATCATAGCATACTGCCTTAAAATTACAAATGTTGACCCGATTGATCTAAACCTTTACTTCGAGCGATTCATAAACCCAAAAAGAAGCAGTCCTCCCGACTTTGACATCGATTATTCGTGGAAAGAGAGAGACGAGGTCATAGACTATATTTTCAAGAGGTACGGGAGAAAGCATACCTCCCTGCTGGGCACAATCAGCACATTCAGGGGCAAGTCGATAGTGCGTGAGCTGGGAAAGGTCCACGGGCTTCCAAAGGAGGAGATCGACAACCTGATCGACAATCCGGCTTCAGAGGCAAACAGGAACGAAATATCCGGACTGATCTTTTCTACCGGGCTCAGGATAGCAGATTTTCCGAATATGAGGAGTATCCATGCCGGTGGGATCCTTATCTCTGAGGAGCCCATAACCTGTTACACGGCGCTCGACATGCCGCCCAAAGGATTTCCGGTGACGCAATGGGACATGTACACGGCCGAGGAAATCGGGTTTGAAAAGCTTGATATCCTGAGCCAGCGCGGGATAGGCCATATACGGGAGAGCGCTGAGATAATACTGAGAAACAGGTTAATAGATGTTGATGTCCATGCAATCCAGAAATTCAAGAGCGATCCGAAGGTGATGGACCATCTGAGGAGAGGCGACACCAAAGGCTGTTTCTATATTGAGAGTCCGTCAATGAGGGGACTGCTTCAGAAGCTCCGCTGCGACAATTACCCCGTCCTGGTGGCGGCAAGCTCGATAATCAGGCCGGGAGTTGCCCGTTCGGGAATGATGAGGGAATACATACACAGGTTCCATAACCCCGGCAAGTTTGATTATATCCACCCTGTAATGAAGGAACAGCTGGAAGAGACATTCGGCGTGATGGTTTACCAGGAGGATGTGCTTAAGGTCTGTCATCATTTTGCAGGCCTCGACCTTTCCGATGCCGACACACTCAGGAGGGCCATGAGCGGAAAGCACAGGTCGAAGCAGGAAATGCAGAAGATTGTCGACAGGTTCTTCAGCAACTGCCGTGAAAAAGGTTACAGCGAAGAAATAACCCGTGAGGTATGGAGGCAGATCGAATCGTTCGCAGGTTATTCGTTCTCAAAGGCCCACTCGGCATCCTATGCAGTAGAGAGCTTTCAGAGCCTTTACCTGAAGGCCAATTTTCCCCTCGAGTTCATGGTGGCGGTGATAAATAATTTCGGCGGTTTTTACCGTACATGGGTATACGTCCATGAAGCCCGAAGATGCGGCGCAGCCATTAATCCTCCCTGTGTAAACAAAAGCACTTACAAAACAACTATTTACAGATCGGATATTTACCTTGGTTTTATTCATATTCAGAGCATTGAGGAAAAACTTGCCAGGTCGGTCGAGGTAATCCGCAACGAAGGAGGGCCTTTCACAAGTCTCAATGACTTCGTGGAAAGAGTGGGTCCAGGGATTGAACAGCTGATTCTGCTGATCCGGACGGGAGCGTTCCGATTCACGGGCAAGAAGAAAGCAGTGCTGCTGTGGGAGGCACATATGTCAATCAACGGGACCAGGCATGAAAACATCCGCCCTCTTTTTTCGCAGCCGGTCCGCAGTTTTAACCTCCCCGACCTGGTGCACGACAGCCTCGATGATGCTTACGACGAGATCGAGCTGATAGGTTTTCCCGTTTCAATAAGCTGGTTCGACATGCTCGAAACAACATTCAGGGGTGAGATACTGGCAAACGATATGCTAAGCCATTGCGGGAAAAAAGTCAGGATGGTCGGACACCTTGTCACTATCAAATATATCAAAACAAAAAAGGGGGAATGGATGAATTTCGGATGCTTTATCGATCCGGAAGGAAATTTCTTCGACACCACTCATTTCTCACAGTCGCTAAGCAAATATCCTTTCAAGGGAAGCGGAACCTATCTTATCCTTGGAAAGATTGTGGAGGAGTTCGGTTATCCCTCTCTCGAAGTCGAAAAGCTTGCAAAACTTCCCGTTAAACCCGACAAGAGATACTGATTCATGTCATGGGAACCCCTCCGCCGGGCATGATGTCATCGCCTGAAGATCCCCTGAAGATCGAGGCATCCGATGCCACTGACATGTGCCTGAATCCAAGAAACCAGAAGTAGATAAACAGCGGAATGAATATCGAAAGAAAAACCGGAGAATTGGCCATAAGCAGAAAATCATACAGTCCGTGAAACACGAATGGAAGAAAAAAGGCAAGCAGGAGATATATTCCCCTGTACTTCGGATAGAATTTCGCCATTCCGAAATAGTAACCCATTACAACGCCAAACAGTGCGTGAGCCGGAACTGCGGTGAGCGCTCTGACAAGCCCGACGGAATACCCGCCGGAGATGACATAAATAATATTCTCGATGCCGGCAAATCCAAGCGAAATGTACACTGCGTACACTATACCATCAAACCGTTCATTGAAATGCCTGCTTTTCCAGAAGAACAACAGAAAAGCAAGGTATTTCATTCCTTCCTCGGTCAGTCCTGCAACAACAAAAGCTACATAGGCAGCATTCGAGATGCCTTCGAGGTTCTCAGAAGGTATCTGAAGGAGTCTCTCAATAAATACTACAGGTAACACAATTGCAACACCTGCCAGCAAGGCTTTTAAAAGAAAGGAAAATGGTTCCTTTTCATACTTGTCCCTGCTGTAGATATAGAATGCAATGATCAGTATTGGTGCGAGCGAAATAAATAAGAGATTGTTAAACATGGGGATTGTCGGTTTGGGTTTGGTTTTCCGGGTTTAAAGATCTGCTTCAGTCGCTGGTCTGTCTCGATACTTTCAGTATTCCCTTAATTGACTGTATCTTGCGGATTATTCCATAAAGAATATCATTATTTGGAACCATAATACTCAGTGTCCCTTCTGAAAAGCCGTCTTCGATTTTGTAACTGAAGCTTCTGACAGTCACATTGTAACCTGCAATTACATCGGCAATCTTGTTTCCGATTCCGATATCCTCTATCCCCGTCACTTTAATCAGGGCATTGAACGTCGGTGCCCCCTTTGCCTTGGTCCACCTCGCTGACACAACCCGGTAAGGGTAGCGTGCTATCAGGTTATGTGCGTTGGGGCAGCTTGTCCGGTGAATTTTAATCCCCTCCGAGATTGTAACAAATCCGAAAATAGGGTCTCCAAAAACAGGATTGCAGCATCTGGAAAGCTTGTAATCCAGACCGTCGACCTTTTCTTCTATAACCAGGTAATCAGAATAGGCTGAGGTATCGGTTTCCTTCACTTCTTTTTCAGGAAGCACAGGGGCCTGGACGGCAGGATGTTCGTCCTTCTCGCCTCTGAGCAGGATTTCCTTTATTTCAAGCAGGTCGAGCTTGCCCGATTCAATGCTGCAGTAGAGGTCCTGTGCGTTTTTAAACTCGTAATGGTTAATAAGTTTCTGGATGACTGAATCGCCGTAGTTAAGTTTCCAGTTCTTGAGCCGGCGCATCAATATCTCTTTCCCTTCAGCGGCCGACTTTATCTTTTCCTCACCCAGGGCCTGTTTGATTTTTGTCTTTGCCTTGCTCGTAACCACGAAGGACAGCCAGTCCTGTTTGGGTTTCTGATTTTTAGATCGTATGATTGATACGTGATCTCCGTTCTGAAGCTGATATCTGAGGGTCACATTGCGTCCGTTAACCTTACCTCCCACGCACGATGCGCCGACGGCTGTGTGGATGTCGAAGGCAAAATCGAGAAGGGTTGATCCGGCCGGAAGCTGACGCAGGTCGCCTTTCGGAGTGAAAACAAATACCTCATCTGTATAGAGCCCCGACCTTACCTGGTCGAGGAAGGCATCCTCTTCTTTTTCAGTCGATTCAAGAATCTCCCTCATTTTGGTGAGCCAGACATCCAGTCCCCCCTCCCCTTTGACACCCTTGTATTTGAAATGTGCTGCCAGTCCTTTCTCTGCTATCTCATCCATCCTTGATGACCTGATCTGCACCTCGACCCATTTTCCCCTCGGCCCCACAACCGTTGTGTGAAGCGATTCATAGCCGTTCGACTTGGGAACCGATATCCAGTCGCGCATCCTGCTTGGGTTGGGCTGAAATAGATCAGTCACCACGGAGTAAACTCTCCAGCAGTCCGACTTTTCATTTTCCGGCTCGCTCCCGATAATTATTCTTACAGCGAATAAGTCGAAGACCTCATCAAAATCCACTCCCTGCTTTTTCATTTTAAGCATAATGGAATAAATCGATTTGGTGCGGCCCTTGATAGTATATTTTAATCCCAGTTTGTCGAGCTTTTCCTTAAGTGGACTTGAAAACTCCCTTATGAGTTTGTTCCTCGAAGCGGTCGTCTGCTTAATCCTGCCTTCAACATAATTGTATTGTTCCGGCTCAAGGTATTTTACAGCAAGGTCCTCCATTTCCGACTTGATATTGTAATACCCGAGCCGGTGTGCCAGCGGAGCGTATAGAAAATAGGTCTCTGAAGCAATCGGAAGCTTATCCTTTTCCGGAGCATTGTCGAGGTTTCTCATATATTCCAGTCTCTCGACAAGCTTTATTAGTATTACCCGGACATCATCGGCCAGGCTGAGCAGAAGTTTTCTGAAGTTTTCCGACTGGTATGAAGCCTGTGTTGAATCGATCCCGGTAATACGGTTGAATCCCTGGAGTATCTCCACAACTTTTTTCCCGAACTCATTTTCGAGTTCCTGCGGAGTTATTGACAGTCTTCCGTATGAATCGTGGAGAAGAGCGGTAATGATTGTGGTTGTTCCCAACCCCATTTCTCCCGCGACTATTGAAGCAACCGACAAGGCATGCTCTATTTCCGGTTTCCCGGTCAGGATGGATTTTCCCGAGCAGGCTTCGATGGCCAGATCGAGGGCACGCCTTATTTTTCTGGTGTCGTCCGGTCCCAGAGTACTGCCTGCCGATTTCAGCAGGGTTCGGTAGTCTCTGTATATTTTCCGGGGCTCATTCATAGTCCGTTACGGGATAATGGATTCACCCCTGAAAGTAACTAATTATTGATGGATTTTCGCAATTTTTTATGCGAAATAAATCAAAACCCGTCCGCTGAACAGGCAGCTCAGAAGATTAATCCTTCTTTTCCTTTTTCTCCATCTTGTCCAGATCTTCAAGCTCTTCAATCCCGATATCATCGGACAACTCGGAAAGGCTCTTCAGGTCGAGATCCCCCTGGATCGAGATCAGTGTATTGTTGCCCGGCCCGCCGGTGATTACAAGAAGTTCAGAAATCCTGTCACCATTCTGCCTGATAAGGAATTTAGACTCATCCTTTCCCTTCTTGACCGCCATAAGTTCCTCATATACTGACAGGTTGAGTTTTCCTGTAAGCTCCTTGTAAAAATTGAGTTTCAGGTTCATCAGGGAGTCGCTTACCGACAGTATCTTGATGGACGACAGGCTGTTTATCAGGTCGCTGCCCTCGTTCCCGGCATCCTTTCCGGCAAAGAGACTTAGCAGCTTGCCTGAAATAAAAACTGTTGTAAAGCCCTCCCTCTCCGAGTATTTGTCGAAGAATTCGTCAACTGCTTTGTTCTGCGCATTTACCGCCGCAGTCATGCAGATGGCTAATGTGAAGAATATCATTTTTTTCATTACTGTCTTTTGTGTTTTGATGTTCATATTCAGTATTCAAGCTTTCTGTTTTATTCTGAGTTTATTCCCCGGTCTTGTCTGAATTCCCCAGGGTTTTGAATATTAATTCGAGTGGTTTCATGTTGTCTTCAATCAGTGATGTCGATTTTCCAACGGCATCGAGTGTTCTGCCTGTCTCTACCTGAAGTGCGGTAAGCTGCCCCAGTTCCCTTGTTCCCTCATTCATGCGGGAGGATACACTGTACAATATCTTCATTGCTTCGGCATAGGCCACTTCGGGATCGCTGTATGTATCCCTGATGTCAGGCCTGCGGTCGAAGAAGAAGTATGCTGCTGCGAGTATCAGCAAGGTTGCTGCAACCCCCGAAAGCATGACATAAAGCCTCCTGCGGCTCGGCATCAATGTTCGTTTTTCTTCCCTGTCGATTGCAGCAAATATCTTTTTTTCAAAGTCTGCGGATGGCTCAGGCACATCCTTATTTGAAATACTTGTATAGCACCGAAAAATCTCCTGTTCATCAAGGAGTTCCTCCGGCACGCATGGTCCGCTGAAAAATTCTTTCAGAAGACGTTCTTCTTCAATAGTACTATTGCCGTCATAGTACTTTGTGAGCAATTGTATTATTTCAGCCGGCTTCATTTTGTTCGTTTCCTGAATTCATCCCTTACACTCTTTCTTGCCCTTGAAAGACTGACTCTCAAGTTATTAATATTTTGCCCCGTAATTTCCGCGATTTCCTCAAAGCTAAGCTCTTCCATATCTCTCATTCTTATCACCTCACGGTATTGTTCGGGAAGCTCTCCGATTATCCTGATCATTATATCCGAAGCTTCCTGTCTTTCAATTAGTTCCTGCGGCGATGGGGCCGAATCATGTAATCCGGTCAGGGCCGTCTCACCACCCTGGTCAATGAACTTGCGCTTTCTCAGCTGATCGATGCAGTAATTTTTTACCATTGTCACTGCAAGAGCTTCAACGCTGGCATATTCATCAAGTCTCATTTTCATCTTCCACAGTCTGACAAACACCTCCTGTACAGCATCTTCCGATTCCTCCCTGTCCCCAAGAATATGGCAGGCCTGACTATACAGTTTTCTGCCTGATGTAACCACCAGATTATCGAATTCGGTTCTTGTCATTGACAGAGAAGATATTATCCTTCCCGGCAAAGATAGTTACATATTCCTTATAGTCCCGAAATGGTTAAACTCCGGTGGTCTTTTCTGGCCTCCCGGCTAAACTCCTCTGCCTCATCCACTGTGATTCTCCCTTTAACCTGCATAATGAAATTATCTTCGCCGCCTCCGATAAGAAGAAATTCCCTTATCACCCTTCCGTCCATTCTGACAAGCATCTTGATATCCTGGTCCTTCTGTCTCACACTCATGAATTCCTCGTAATTCCTTAAATCCCTGTCGCGTTTCATAAAATCCATAAAATTGGTCCGGTTACTATCCTCGTCTTCAGGGATCAATATCCTGACTGAAGTCACTTCATTGGGCCATACTTTCTTATTGCTGCCCTCGTCCTCCGATCTTAACTTCTTCAATAAACTGCCTGATATCGTCAGATTAATGAATCCGTTGTCGTCTGAATTATTCTCAAACAGATCATCAACTGACCTCTGTCCTGAAAGAGTGGCTGCAATAACTGAAAACAAAATAATTCCAAAAATTCTTTTCATGATTACCCGGTTTTAACTTTATAATTGTCTGTCTCCCGGATGACGTATGAAGAAGTATTTCATTACAGAGTTTCAGAAAAAAAGTGTAAATAAAAGAAAGAAGTTTTTTTGTATTAGAATATTTTTCTTCTAACTTTGCACCGCAAATTTATGAGGCTGATTGATTGGCTTTATCCGCAACCTGCAGGAGTTAAGCTGCAGAAAAAAGTTCTTTAAAAACAACATGAAAAAACAACCGGTTCGGGCAGAAGAAAATAATTACATGCTGAAAGCCGGGTCAAGTATAATATATGGCCTGATTTAGTAGCTCAGTTGGTAGAGCACATCCCTTTTAAGGATGGGGTCCTGGGTTCGAGCCCCAGCTAGATCACAAAAAAAACCCGGAGAGCATCCGGGTTTTTTGTTTTAAAGGTTAAATCCTGATATCTCAATATCCGGCTTCTCTCCTCTTGTATCTGAATTCCTGAACTTCATTGTTATAAGTTTCTTTTCCCCCGGCATCAGTGATACATAATTGTCGCTGAAGAAGACAGGCAAGATGCGCTTGCCGCTTTCCTTCCCGACCACTTTAAGCCTGACCATGAGGGCAGGTGTGTCAGTCGGATTAATTAGTGTTGTCGTGATCAGCCATTCATCTCCTGAACGTTTAATGTCAGTGGCATCCTCGAGTTTGACAATGGGAAGCTTGTTGAGAGCCTGATAATTACCATCCTCCACGCCTCTCCAGTAGAAGTTATCCGAAACGATCTTGTCTCCATCCTTAAGCGACAGCCTTATAAAATGAACTGATGTGAGCCTGTCGGGGAACTCCAGTTTGAAACAATTAACTGTCTCATCTTCCCTGCAATCCACAACAGTTTCCTTTTCCCAGAACACACTGCCATCCATATTGAGGAGCCGGGCCTTTGCCTTCAGGCCTCTCCTGTCGCCGGCATGCAGATTGACAACTTCGATTGTGTCGTAAACAGGATTCCACTGAATATGCAGGGGTTCGCATGCCTTCTTGCATCCGAAATACGCGGCCGTGGGATCAAAGTAATAGTCATAGGTCTGCCATACCATCGAAGGCCATGCCGAATGGCTCATCCACAGGAGAAGTCCCTGGCGATACATGCTCCTTCCTTCGAACATTCCACGGTAACCGTTGTAGTTCATCCATTGGGCAATTTCAGTAAATCTCCTTGCATTATCGGGCATTCCGAAGCCTTTTTCGATCATCTGATTGAAAGATGCGGCTCTCTGGGCGCTTTCAAGGCAGTAATCGTGAATTCCCCAGAGACTGTTCTGAGGCCACAATGCCTGCTCAGGAAGGGTTTTCGCAAGGCTTTCATAGTTCATTACATTAGGCATACCCCTCTCACTGTGGAACTTGTTAAAGCCGTATAGAAGGAAATAGTCCCTTACAGGAAGTGCATTGTAGGGTCCGCCTCCGCTTACAACCCCCATGGAAGAATTCGAGATGTAATGGATTCCGGGATGCAGCGCGGGAATCATTGCACGAAGCGCTGTATCGAGCACTTCAGGGGGATTACCCTCGTTACGCCCGCAATAGATGCCGATGGAAGGGTGATTGCGTATCCTTTTTATAAGATCTTCAGCATTATCCATGAACATTTCCGGATCGTACGGATTCGGACCATCAGCCGGGTTGGCCAACCAGAAGTCCTGCCATACCATTATCCCGTGACGGTCGCATGCTTCATAAAACTCATCATCACCAGTCTGGCCTACCCAGTTGCGGATCATGGTGAAGTTCATATCCGCATGATAGGCAACTGCCACATCGTATTCCCTTGCGCGGTATTCAAGATTTGATTCGGGGAAGCCCCAGTTACCGCCATGTCCGATAAATCTCCTTCCGTTAATATATAGGTTCAGAATATCGTTTTCTTCGCTGAATGTCATCTCCCGGATGCCTGCCAGGAAGGATTTTTTGTCAGATATGCTGCCTTTAACCCTGAATGCAAGTTCAGCCTTATGCAGTACCGGCCGGCCGTAGCCTTTCGGCCACCACAGTTCGGGATTTTCAATTGCCAGCTCCTTAAACTCAGCCGGATCAAATTTTACGGGGAGCTCAGATTTTGGCCCGATTGTTATTTCTTTCTGTACGCTGATCTTTCCAAATTGACCGGTAAGAGTACCGGAAACAGCCTGATCGCCATGGTTTACCAGAGTGGCTTCCATTGTGATCTCAGCCCTGGTTGTATCTGGAAGGTTAAGACCGGTGACCACGAACGGATCATCAACGGTAACGCTGCCGGTGGCATCAAGATGCACATCATTCCAGATACCTGTGTTGCGTCCGCGGATGGTTGGAATCCAGTCCCAGCCAATGGATGCATGATATGTCGGGTTGTCGCCTCCAAGAACGCCACCGTTCTTGTCAGCACTCAGGGCAGTTTGTTCCTTAATTACCCCGGGATTATCGTTCTTATGTATAAGTACGGCAAGGGCATTTTTCTGACCTGCTATCACAATACCGGTTACGTCAAACCTGGCCGTAGTGAATGCGCCTTCTATTCGTCCGGCTTTAGTTCCGTTCACAAAAACATCGGCTTTCCAGTTGATCCCGTCAAAATTGAGGAAGATCCTTTCGCCCTTCAAAGATGAAGGCACATCGAATTCGTTCCTGTACCAGAAATCGGAATTAAAGAACGATTCCGATATCATCAGCTGGTTATCTCCGAAGTTTGGATCAGGAAGCGCTCCTGCGTTTAGGTAGCTGACCAGCACCGTGGCAGGAACCGTGGCAGTGATCCAGGTTTCTGGGTTGAAGCCGGTCGCCGAGAGTTCCTCTCCTGTCGATTCCACCTCGGAGGATCTCTGTATCTTCCAGTTACCTCCCGACAGGTACATTTTATTATCCCGGATAGCCGGAGAAGGCTTTGGAACCGGCACCAGTCCGCCCTTTCCGAAGACTTCAAGCTCGGAGAGCATGTAATTCTGATCGTTTACCGGGGAATCCAGCAAGAGCTTCACATAACGGGCTTTTACTTCCGGTGACAGCTTAATATCATCAACCGGATCAGCATTCCCGGGCAGCCTGGCTATTTCGAGCCAGTTCCGGGTGTCATCCGAAACCAGAATTGATCCGGTCGATGCCTTGTTGATCCAGTGCAACCTGATATTGTCAAAAGCGCTGACGCTTCCAAGATCGACATATAACCATTCCGCCTCTTTCCCGGCGCTCATCCAGGCACTTCTGAAATCATGCGAAGGAGTCATTTTAAGCCTGCCGGTTCCATTGTAGAACTCAAGTTCACCGAATGTCCATGTTTCGGCTGCGGGAGCAGTCAGAGAAACCCTGTATGACTTGTATGACACAGTTTCCTTAAAATCAAATGACAGATCGACAAGACGCTGGGGCCTCGGTGCCCTGAAGGCACCGCCGCCGAATGAAAATGTTGGACGAGGTGCTGTTGAATCGTTTCCGTACGGGCTCATCATGAATGCCCCGAATCCTGTCTGGGGCCTTCTCCTGGGCTGAGTGCTTCTTCTCTGGCTGTTTGTTGCCATCATCATCCTGAACGGATCAGGTCTTTCTCTGCCGGGTAATCCAGCTCCGTTAACAACAACAAGATCAACCCATTTAGTCCCATCATCTGAACCGGAACATGTATACTTAAATCCACCTCTTTTCCCTTCATCAAAATTGACATTTCCCGACAGAGCGATCCTGGTTACTTCCGGAGCATTTCCTCCCCCGAGAAGATCATATCTCAGGTAAATGTCGTTGCCTTCAATTGAGTATGTAGTGACTGAGTTATGATCCAGCAACCATTCCCGCTCATTCCGTGGCAGAACGCCATTGTTAGTTGAAACAGAAATGCCGGAGGGTATTCCGGTTTCAACAATACCATCGGTAACCAGCTGGGCTGTAAGATTATAGTCATAACTCGAAGAATTCCATGCAGGTCGCAGCTTTGCAAGGTTTCGGTAGTTTTCGTTGTCGGGCGTGAGTGCAGGAGCAAAATTCTCAGCCGGATTGCCCGGATAGCTTCCCGGCTCACTGTTGTAATTTCCTGTCTTGCTGCCACAGCCTTCAAAAATCAGCAGGATGATAAACAATAAGGAACTTTTGAATGGGATTTTACCTTTCATCATAAAAAACTAAAACATTTGCCTGAATAAAGGAATCTATCTTGAGAGAACGGGAATCTGACGGTTGATCGACTCCTCAAGTGAAATAAGAGTTTCTGTTCTCACTATTCCCGCTATATTCTGAATTTTATCGGTAAGAATATTGCGAAGATGTTCGTTGTCGCGGGTATATACCTTGATGAAAAGAGAATAGTTTCCGGTAGTGTAATGACACTCAATGATTTCCGGAATCTCCTTGAATTCCGCTATTATGTCACGATAGTGACCCGGATGGTCAAGGAACACGCCTATGTAAGCGCAGGTCTTGAAACCAACAAGAGCAGGATCAACCTTGAATTCCGAGCCCTTTATAACTCCGGTTTTAATAAGCCTCTGAACACGCTGGTGAATGGCAGCTCCCGAAACATTGCACTCCCTTGCAACTTCGAGGTACGGGACCCTGGCATTTTTTGTTATGATATCGAGGATCTTCCTATCCAGGTTATCAATTTGAACATTTTCAGTCATTATTGAAGATTTAGGTTAAAGAAACAGTGATATTCTTTTTTGTTAGTTACAAATTTAAAGATATTAAGTAAAAACCCCGCAAGGAATTTAGATTCTTTTAATTGAAATGTCAGCAGATTTCAGAAAATCAGGACCAGATCGGATAAAATTGAGGGTTTTCAGGCTACCTGTTGATCCACCCGACTATTTCGCTGACATCTCCGAATCCCTTGTATTCCAGAAATTTTTTAATGCCATCGATGATTTTTACAGCGGACTCAGGATCTATGAAGGAAGCGGTTCCGACCTGGATTGCAGAAGCACCTGCAAGAAGAAACTGAAGGGCATCATCTGCAGTCATTATTCCGCCGATGCCGATCACCGGAATCTTAACTGCATTGGCCGTTTGCCATACCATTCTCAGCGCTACGGGTCGGACCGCTGGTCCGGAAAGGCCTCCGGTGACTGTCGAAAGAGAAGGCTTCATGGTTTTTGTGTCGATTGCCATGCCAAGAAGCGTATTTATCAATGAAATTGCATCAGCTCCCTCCTCCTCTGAAATCCTGGCAAAATCGATAATACTTGTTACATTGGGAGAAAGCTTTACTATCAGAACTCTTGAGTAAACTGCCCTCACTGCTTTAATTACCTCCCTTGCCGATGATGGATTGGTTCCGAAAATCATCCCGCCTTTCTTCACGTTGGGACATGAAATATTCAATTCAATGGCAGGAATCTTATCGAGCCGGTCAATCCTTTCTGCCAGAGCAATATAGTCATCAATACTACCTCCATTCACATTCACGATCACGTTTGTGTTGTAGGCGGATACAACAGGATATATAGAGCTCTCGAAGTAATCGATTCCCTTATTCTGAAGTCCTACCGCATTAAGCATTCCTGATGGTGTCTCTGCCATTCTCGGATAAGGATTTCCCTCCCGTGGTTCGAGGGTGGTCCCTTTCAGGATTATTCCTCCCAGACGTGAAACGTCTATGAAGTCATCAAATTCGGATCCGTACCCAAAGGTGCCGGATGCACTCATCACGGGATTTTTAAGCTTAAGTGCGCCGATCACAACATCCAGTTTTACCATTTCAAATCCTTTGTATTAAAGACAGGTCCGTCGGTACAGGTGCAAACATTTCCTTTCACCGTGTCAACCACACAGCAGAGGCATACACCAAAACCGCATGCCATGAGGTGCTCAAGAGAAACCTCGCAATTAATGTCATTCCGCCTGCAATAGCCGGCAACAGCCTTCATCATGGGCTCAGGACCGCAGCAGCATATGTGATCAAAATGACGCTGCTTCAGAATGGAATGATCAGTCAGATAACCCTTTTCTCCCCTGGAACCATCCTCTGTGGTGAGGTAAACAGGACCAATACTTTCATATTCCTCGTACTCGATTACCCGGTCAGAGTCCCTGAATCCAAGGAGAATCTCAGGTTTCAGGCCCATCGATTTCATATGCTTTCCAAGGAAGAGCAGGGGCGCAACTCCGCATCCTCCGCCGGCTAGAAGGATGCTGCTATCCTTATCCGGGATGGTAAATGAATTTCCCAGAGGGTATACAATATTGAGTTTTTCACCCTTTTCAAGTCGGGAAAGACGCTCCGTTCCGTCTCCGGCAACCTGTACAAGCATCTTTATAGAGTTACTCCCGTAATCAACATCATGAACAGAAATAGGGCGGCGAAGGAAAGTCTCTGCGCTTCCTTCAACTTTCACCTGAACAAACTGGCCGGGTTTCAGCTCCGGCAGTTTATTATTGCCTGTAAGTTCAAGAATGAACAGGTCGTTATTCAGGCTGCGGTTATCCCTTACAGTGAAATATTCCACTCTCTTTGCCATCAGCAGGGTCTTTTCAGCAAAGATAACCATTGCCGTGATTCCTAAAACGAAAGGTCAGTGTTTAACAGGGAAAAATTCCTCGAAAGTGTTGTCATTGTAAAACCAGACTATCCTGACGACTCTCTGGTCAGATAAAGGTCGTGCATCAGTCATTTCATCACCTGAATACTCTGCTGCAGGAAAGGCAGATTCAGGCTGCTTCCTGTTTTCAGGGGTAATTTCCTTTGTCACCGGCTTCTGATCCAGATCCATACCGGCGAAAAGATCGCCCATGGTAGGCTCCCTGTACATGGAACCTTTTCCAAACAACAGCCATTCGGTCGACAGAAAGGGATATTTCTCAAGCATTTTAAGTATAAAATCCAGGCTTGGCTTGTTTCTTCCCGACAAAATATGGGATATACCGGATGGCTGAACCCGAATATCCTCAGCCATTTGCGCCGACGTTTTGTTTTCTCTTCTTAGGAACTCAAGTATCCTGTCTTTCATAGCAATATAATCTGTTTTACAAATGTAATTAATTGTTGGATTACATTCATAACTTAATTCAGGTTACATTTGTAATCATATAATTCAGCTCTCAGTACATCACTGTTTCCGGATGCTTTAATAGTTCATTTAACGTGTTAATACGTTATATGAATGCTGTAGTTTAGATAGATATATTTATGGTAATTAGTGCTTTAAGATAAAATCACCCAATTATCTAAAACTATAAGCCGTAAAATGGCTCAAATATCCGAATCTATGCATTGGTTTAATCCCATACTCATACTGATTTATAGCTTTTTATAGATTATACATATCTTTATTGAATGAATATTACATTTGTATTATGCTTGGTATTGAATCAGCGTTTACTGAAGTAAATCCATATCGATTTTGTGTTGTTTACATATGTAATTTCATAATTTTCCCCATGATTACGTCAGGATGAAAGTGAAACATTGAAATCAACAAAATCAATAACAGTAAGAAATTGTGTATTTCCATCCCGCTGTCCGTAAGATTTCAAATATTCGATTGTGGAGGAGTTGAGAAAATCCAAAATACTCGTAGCCCGGATGTGGATTTATCGTAAAGTTTTTTTTCCTTTAGACTTTAAAACACTCTTTAATGGCCAATTCAAGATTCCGTCTGTCCCTGCCGCTCCATTACCAGATATTGATAATGCTTCTCGCAGGCGGATTATTTGGCTATTATTTTTCAGATATCACCAGATACACCAACTGGATCGGGGATATTTTTCTGCGAGCGCTGAACATGATAATTGTCCCGCTGATATTCTGTTCCATCACAACAGGAGTGGCCAGCGTAGGAAGCAGCGGTAATCTGGGCAGGCTTGGGATAAAGACCCTGGGGTATTACATGTTCTCATCGCTTGCTGCGATCACAACAGGTTTGCTCCTGGTGAACCTTATTAAGCCCGGAGTTGGAGCAGATATTGGTTTAGTTTCACCTGTTGAAGGAATTGCGGCTGCAACCGACAGCTTCAGTCAGACTCTGATCAAGATTATCCCTACAAACATTATTGAAGCCCTTGCCCAGGGACAGATGCTTTCTATAATCTTTTTTGCAATTTTATTTGGCTTCTTCCTTACCAGAATCAGCGAAAAGCCTCAGCAGCTTATAACAGATGTTCTCAACGGGATCCTTGAGGTGATAATGAAAATCACAATGCTCATTATCAGGTTCGCCCCCTTGGGCATCTTCAGTATTACAGCCAAAGTAATTGCCCAGCAGGTGATTAGCGGCAGCGGAATCAGTGAAATTATTTCCAGGCTGGGACTCTATATGGCTACCGTTCTGGCAGGTCTTTTCATTCATGCTTTCCTCACCCTTCCCCTTGCATTGAAATTTATTGCGAAAGTCAATCCCCTGAAGCATTTCCGCAATATGGCCACCCCTCTGCTGACTGCCTTTTCAACCTCATCCTCGAACGCAACCCTTCCGCTGTCGATGGAAGCAGTTGAACACAACGACGGGGTTTCAAACAAGATAGCCAGTTTTACCCTTCCCCTGGGAGCAACTATTAATATGGACGGAACGGCTCTGTATGAATGTGTCGCTGTGGTTTTTATCGCTCAGGCATACGGGATTGACCTGAGCATCGGTCAGCAGATGATAATTGTCTTCACCTCGCTGCTGGCTTCCATCGGGGCAGCCGGGATACCCATGGCCGGACTTGTAATGATGGCTGTGGTATTGAAAGCGGTCGGACTTCCCCTGGAAGGTATCGGATTACTTCTTGCTGTGGACCGCATTCTTGATATGTTCCGTACCACACTCAACGTGTACAGCGACACCTGCGGATCAGTGATCATTGCAAGGACAGAGGGTGAAAAGCTGAATATCTGATAGTTTCAGAACATAAACGAAATCCGGATCTCGGGATTTCCGTAAATCCCGTAAGCATCACTGTCTAAAGTCCACAGGAATGTCATATTCAACGACGACCTCTCTCCAAGTTGCTGCCTGATACCTCCCCCGAAAAGTGCAGTTCCCGCAAGGAATCTGTCCGAATCATAGGGCGGATCCTTGAAAAACGACGACTCAAGGCTTAGCAATTCATATTCGGCGTGAAGGAATAATCCCACATGCATGCCAAGAGGGATCACATTGTCAAGGTCCTGAAGAAACAGATATTCCAGATAAGTTTTACCTCCGTATATGAACGTATGGGTTGGGCCTAATTTATAATATTGAAAATCAGGACCTATAGCAACACCTACCCGCGGGAGCACCCACAGGCCGATAACCGGCGAAACCTGGATATCGGTGTAAGTACCGAACTGCAGGTTCAGATTTCCTCCGTAAAACAGTCTGTCCTTAAGTGGAGGGGTTTCCGGTCTTGTCGTCTGTCCTGCAGCAGGAACCCATGAAGATAACAAGATTACAATCAGCAAAAAAGCAAGACTTATCTGCCTGAATGACTTATATATTTTAATGGAGCCGGGTATCATAAAACTATTTTGTAACTTTACACTAAAGGCTTACAAATTAACGAAAAAATCCAATTCACTAACCACAGGATATGAATATCATTGTAAACGGAGGTTCCCGGGGAATAGGCAGGGAAGTTGCACTGCTTTTTGCTGCTGACAGGGATAACCAGATAATTGTTACCGGAAGAAATGAGCAGAGGCTCAGAAACCTGCAGCTCGAATGTCCTCACATGAATTTGTCAGTAATCCAGACTGACATTTCTGACATGTCAGGGGAAATTGAAGTTTTAAAGCATCAGATTTACAATCGGTTCAGCAAGGTCGACTTACTGATAAACATGGCTGGCCGCCTGGTTAAGGGAGACTTCCTTGAACTTCCGGAAGAGGACACCAGGAGCATGATGGAAACCAACTTCTTCGGACCTGCCGCTTTTATAAAGCTTGCGGCTCCCTTAATGCCGGCCGGATCGCACATTGTTAACATATCGAGTATGGGAGGATTCCAGGGAAGTTCAAAATACAGGGGCCTCTCTGTTTACAGTGCTTCAAAAGCTGCTATCTCATGCCTGAGCGAGTGTCTGGCAGGTGAATTCAGCGAGCTGGGAATAAGCATCAACTGCCTGGCCCTTGGATCAGTACAGACAGAGATGTTTGAAAACGCATTTCCCGGATTTAATGCTCAGATGAATCCGGAAGAGATGGCTGGTTTTATTGTCTGGTTTGGCTCCAACGGCCACAAATTCTTCAACGGAAAGGTCCTTCCCGTTGCTATAACTAACCCATAGCATAAACTCTTCCCGAATCACTTCATACAATTCATCCTTGAGGACAACCTGTCGTGATGAGGGACCTTTCTCCTTCTGTACAAGATTCACAAATATGTCTTAATCCCAATTTTCCCATCCAGGGCAAGCAATCCGTTGAAAGCCAGGGCTCTTATCTCATCTTCACCGGGAAAAACCACCACTCTGGCTATGAATCCCACCTTGCTCCTGATCATTTCGACGTGTGATTCCTGATATGCAAGTCCGCCGGTAAGGATGATTGCATCCACCTTACCGTCGAGCACGGCTGCCATGGCACCTATTTCCCTCGCAATCTGGTAAGCAAGAGCTTCCGTTATGAGGATAGCCTTTTCGTCTCCGCCCTCCGCCATTTCACAAGCCTGTTTGAAATTATTGGTTCCAAGGTAAGCCAGCATCCCTCCCTTTCCTGTAATCATCTGTTTCAGTTCATCATACGAATATCTTCCGCTGAAGCAAAGGTCGATCAGCTGACGTGCAGGCAGACCGCCGGAACGTTCCGGCGAGAAAGGTCCGTCACCGTGCAGGGCATTATTTACATCCACCACCTTCCCTTTTTTATGGGCTCCAACGCTGATGCCGCCGCCCATGTGTGCCACCACAAGATTCAGATCCTCATAATTCCTGCCCGCAGAGCCGGCATATAAACGTGAAACAGCCTTCTGGTTCAGCGCATGGAAAATGGATATACGTTCTATCTCCGGATGGCCTGAAATCCTTGCAACCTGAAGAAGCTCATCGACCACAACGGGATCGACGATGAATGCTTTGGCTCCCTGAAGATGAGAAGCTATGTCGGAGGCAATCAGCCCTCCAAGATTGCTTGCATGTTCTCCCCTTGCCGCTTCAACCAGATCGTCAATGAGTTTCTGATTTACCTCGTATATTCCTGATTCAATTGGTTTTACAACTCCTCCCCTTCCAACTACGGCAGAAATCGAATCCAAATCGATATTTCTGACGGTCAGTTCCTCCATTATCAGGTCCTTTCTGTAATGGAACTGATCGGCTATCCTTATAAAGCCGGCAAGGTCCTCAGGTGAATGCCTCAGGGTTTTTTCAAACAAAATTTCATCCTCTTCGAACAATGCAAACTTAGTTGAAGTTGAACCGGGGTTGATTGCCAATATTAGCCTCTTGGACATACAATTATGAATTGATTTTATTCTGTCATTATACCTGTTTTCAGGCCATCAGACAGGCAAGCGCGATACAGTAGAATTTCGATATCTCGCTTTCGCTCCTCGACATTACAATAACAGGCTTTTCAGTTCCGCGGATCAGTCCGGCCAGCTCACCCCCGGCGAAAAGCATCATCCCCTTGTAAAATGGATTTGAGGATTCAAGCGATGGGAAAAGCAGAATATCGGCATCTCCACCGACCGGAGTATCCACTCCCTTGATGTCAACGCTTTTCTTATCGCATGCAAGAAAAATATCGAGCGGACCGTCCATTATGCAGTCTGCGAAAAGACCCTCCCTTGCCATTTTCATCATTTCGCCGTAATCATGGTTGCTGGCAAAGTGCCGGCTGGACTTTTCCGTAGCAGATACAAGGGCTATCCTGGGCTTCCTGATCCCGAACCGCCCTGCCATTTCAACAGCGTATTTTGCCATGGCGATCTTCTGCTCAAGCGATGGTACAGGTATAACAGCTGTATCAGTGATAAACAGTAATTTATGATATAATGGAATTTGGATTGCACAGACGTAACTGAGTATTGCTCCGGGTATCATAAGTCCGTTCTTTTTATCCAGAACAGCCTTAAGAAACTTATCTGTTCCGATAAGCCCTTTCATGGCGATATCAGCTTCACCCGAGCGGGTCATTCCGATAGCCAGACTGGCGGCTTCCGATTCATCAGGGGATTCCACTATTGAAAAAAGAGATGAATCAATACCGGCCTTTCTGCATATATTCTTTATCTCTGCCGGCTGACCTATAAGTATGGCATCTATAAGTCCGTAACTTGAAGCTTTGTGGATTGCTCCTATAGTATTGGCATCCTGGGCCCAGGCTACAGCGATCCGATGCTTGCGGTGAAACGAAAGCACCCTTTCAACCATCTGGTCCAGCGTGCGGATCATGACACAACTATTTGGTTGATGCAGCGGCAAGCAGTATGCTGTCGTACTTAGCCTGTTCCGAGTCTGATCTTGATGTTAATACAATCGGGACCTTGGCGCCCAGGATCATTGATGCAACCTTGGCCTGAGCAAAGAATACCAGGGACTTATAGAGAACGTTACCCACTTCGATGTCGGGCATTAGCAGAAGGTCGGTATCCCCGGCCACATCACTCTTTATTCCCTTATGCTGGGCACTTTCGAGGCTCACCGCATTATCAAAGGCAAGCGGACCGTCAATGATGCAGTTCCGGATCTGTTCCCGCTGGTTCATCTTCGACAGAAGAGCTGCATGAAGTGTTGCTTCCATGTTCTCATTAACCATTTCAACGGCTCCCAGAACTGCCACTTTCGGCATCACATATCCCAGACGGTTAAGGAAAGACACTGAATTATTGACTATCGCGATCTTATCCTTGAGATTGGGGGCAATGTTCATTGCCACATCGGTTACTCCGATGAGCTTATGATAGGTGCCGACCTCGAAAAGGGCGATATGGGAAAGCAGGCTTCCGGTTCTGAGTCCCCATTCCTTGTTAAGAACAGCTTTCAGAAGGGTTGATGTGCCGACCTTGCCTTTCATGAGAATATCGGCCTGCCTCCCGCTCAGCATCCTGACCGATTGTTCGACAGCTTTGTCGATTTCGGGCTCATGAATAATGGAGAGATCTGAGATATCATATCCGAGTTCGGAACATATACCCCGTATTCCATCGTTGTCGCCGATGAAAACCGGCTCGATGATTCCATCCTTCCATGCCCTCAGAACCGCTCCGAGGGAATGTTGGTCCTGGGCAACGGCAAGAACCAGTTTCCTGACCGGCTTTCCTGCAACGATACCCTTAAGGTCGGACATGCTTCTTAGAACCATAAAATCGTCGTTTTTAGTTAGTTACTACACCGTATGGTGCTCCACTATATACCTGGTATCCATTGCTATCACCAGTTCCTCGTCGGTGGTGATTGTCATAACTGTGGCCTTTGATCCCTCCTTTGAGAGAATTTTGTCCACGCCCCTGACCCCGACATTTGCCTCGCGGTCAAATTCTATACCCAGGGCTTCCATATCGGAACAGATCATTGCCCTCATTTTGTGATCATTCTCTCCCACTCCTCCTGTAAAAACAAGCAGGTCGAGTCCATTGAGGACAGCATAATAGGAGCCAATGAACTTCCTGACCTTGTAGGCGTACATATTGAGGGCGAGGAGAGCCTTTTCATTTCCTTCGGCAGCAGCCAGCTCCAGGTCGCGCATATCGGAAGAAAGTCCCGATATTCCGGCAACTCCGCTCTTCTTGTTAATAAGATTATTAACCCCGGTCACATTCAGATGTTCCTTGTCGGCAATGTATATCAGCACTCCGGCATCAATCTCGCCTGTCCTGGTACCCATAATAAGCCCGTCTACCGGGGTGAATCCCATTGACGTATCGATCGATCTGCCATTTTGAATGGCCGTTATTGAGGCTCCGTTGCCCAGATGGCATGTTATTATCTTCAGCTTTCTGCAATCCTTACCTAACAGTCTGGCGGCTTTTGACGCCACAAATTTATGGCTTGTTCCGTGGTAACCGTATTTCCTTATCTTGTATTTCTCATAGTACTCGTAAGGGAGTGCATACATGAATGCATAATCGGGCATTGTCTGATGGAAAGATGTGTCGAATACTGCAACCTGGGGTACTCCGGGAATAAGTTTCTCAACCGACAGAATTCCCTTGAGGTTAGCCGGGTTATGAAGCGGTGCAAGCTCACTGTTGATCTCAACCTGCCTTTTAACCTCATTATCAATAAGAACGCTCTCCTTATAACTCTCACCTCCGTTCACAACGCGGTGACCCACCGCCTTTATTTCGGTTATATCCTTTATGACTCCGTGCCTGGGATCGGTAAGCACCGACATCACCATATTGATTCCCAGGGTGTGATCGGGAATATCGCTAATAACCTTGTAGGGTTCTTCGCCGGTCGGTTTATGAGTCAGGATACTGTCGTTCAATCCAATACGCTCTACAAGACCTTTTGCAAGCATCTGGGTTGTTTCCGCCATCTCAAACAGCTGATATTTGATCGAGGAACTGCCGCAATTCAGAACAAGAACAATCATTTTTATGTCTTTATATTTATAAATAATACTACTTCTTTGCGGCAGCCTGATTTGCAGTAATTGCTATCATGCTTACTATATCGCTGACAGAACAACCTCTCGAAAGATCGTTGATGGGTGCAGCCATACCCTGCAGAATAGGGCCGACAGCCTCAGCTTTTGCCAGCCTCTGGACAAGTTTATAGGCGATATTCCCGCAATTGAGGTCAGGGAAGACCAGAACATTGGCCTGGCCTGCGATCTGGCTTCCGGGGGCCTTTTTCTGCCCTATGGCGGCAACCAGAGCCGCATCACCCTGAAGCTCGCCGTCAATCATCATATCCGGAGCCATTTCTCTTGCAATTTTCGTTGCACTTACCACCTTATCCACCATCTCATGTCTGGCGCTTCCTTTTGTGGAGAAGCTAAGTAATGCTATTTTAGGCTCGAATCCGCATATTGCCCTTGCTGTCTGTCCTGCCGCTACTGCTATCTCGGCCAGTTCCTTATCGGTCGGGTCGGGATGCACTGCACCATCGGCAAACAAGATGACCCCGTTTTCCCCGAAACTCTTGTCCTGAAGAATCATTACAAAAGCACCTGAAACCACTGAAATACCTGGGGCAGTCTTGACATACTGAAAAGCGGGACGCAACACATCGCCTGTGGCATGATCCGCTCCCGACACCTCTCCGTCGGCATCACCGTTCTTGATCATCAGGACGCCCAGATAGAGCGGATCCTCAATAAGCTTAGCTGCTTCTTCCCGGGTAAGGCCCTTGCTCTTCCTGATCTCGACCATCATATCAATGTAATGTTCTTTCTTGTCGTGCGATCTGGGATCGACTATCACAGCCCGGCTGAGATTTTTTAATCCGAACTGTTCAGCCTTGGATGCAATATCCTTCGGATCGCCAATAAGAATTATCTGTGCCAGTCCCTCGGCTATGGCTATATCGGCAGCTTTCAGATTCCTCTCCTCATATCCCTCGGGCAGAACTATGCGTTTATTGTATTTTTTAGCATTCAGTTTGATTTGATCAATTAGTTCCATTGTATATCAATAAGTTAAAATTTAACACATAATGGTCTAAAAGTAGAAAAAAAAATCCCTGCTTACCAAGTGAATCAGATGATTATTTTCAGAATGGTTTTCAACTGAAAAAAAAAATTAAGAAGTAACCCGTTTCAGGTTAGAAATAAAATCATTTTTTAAATTTGCGGATCAAAAATGTAATTTACATGGAGTTTCCGGTTGAAAAATTTAATTCGCTCAGAGCTTCTCTTGAGGGCGATCTCAAATACGACAAGGTAAGCAGGGTAATTTATGCCACCGATGCATCAGACTACAAGGAAGAGCCGGTAGCAGTGGCCTGGCCGCTTAATGCGTCCGACATTAAGAAGATTCTCTGTTTTGCATCCAAGGAGAAAATCGGGGTGACGCTTCGGGCGGCCGGAACATCGCTGGCAGGACAGGTTGTGAGTTCCGGAATAATAGTGGATATCTCAAGGTACATGAACAGGATCCTTGAGGTAAACAGGGAGGAGCACTGGGTAAGGGTTGAACCCGGAGTTGTTCTTGACGAACTGAACATGTACCTGAAACCGTTCGGGCTCTTTTTCGGTCCCGAAACCTCCACTTCCAGCAGATGCAACATGGGCGGGATGCTTGGAAATAACTCATGCGGATCGCACTCTCTTGTCTATGGTTCAACAAGGGATCACACACTGGAGATAAAGGCTCTCCTGAGCGACGGAAGCGAGGTTACTTTCGGTCCGGCAAACAAGGATACCTTTGAAACGAAATGTTCACGCACCGATCTGGAAGGCAGCATTTACAGGAATATCAGGGATATGCTGGGCAATCCAGCCAATCAAAAATCCATAAGGGAAGGATATCCCGATCCCCGGATACCAAGGCGAAACACAGGCTATGCCCTCGACCTGCTGCTCGATTCAGAGATATTTGACAACAGTTCGGGTAAACCATTCAATTTCTGCAAGCTGCTGGCAGGATCGGAAGGCACCCTTGCTGTAACTACCGAAATAAAGCTCAACGCGGTTCCTCTTCCTCCTGCATTCAAAACGCTTGTCTGCGTTCACCACAGGCACAGGGATGAAGCATTCAGGGCCAATCTGGTTGCCCTGAAGTTCAAGCCCACAGCCGTTGAACTTACCGACGACAGGATACTTGAACTCACAAAGGAGAACCTCAGCCAGCGGAACAACCGTTTCTTCATCGAAGGTGATCCCGGTGCTATAATGATGGTTGAATTTGCAAGAAACACCCAGGAAGAGGTTGACTCAGTAACCACAGCAATGGTCAAAGCTCTGATGGACGAGGGGTACGGTTATGCCTACCCGGTTCTCAGGAATTCCGATATGTCTAAAGCCTGGGAACTAAGAAAGGCAGGTCTTGGTGTTCTGGGAAACATGAAGGGCGACGGCAGGACAGTTTCACTGATCGAGGACACATCGGTAAGGGTCGAAGATCTTCCGGAATACATGGATGATTTTGCCAGACTCCTGGCTGCTCACGGTAAAGATTCGGTATATCATGCCCACATAGGAACAGGGGAACTGCATATCCGACCTGTCCTCAATCTTAAGGATCCTGCGGATGTAGAGCTTTTCAGGACAATCGGCCTCGAAACGGCACAGCTAGTTAAGAAATACAGGGGCTCACTCAGCGGTGAACATGGCGACGGCAGGCTGAGGGGAGAATTTATCCCACTTATTCTGGGAGAAGAAAACTATAAACTGCTCAAAGACCTTAAGGCAGCATGGGACCCCGATAACATCCTGAATCCGGGCAAAATAGTCGATACCCCCATGATGAATACCTTCCTGAGGTACGAGCCCGGCACAATCACCCCGCAGCTTGAGACCATATATGATTTTTCATCCACCGACGGAATTATAAGGGCAGCTGAAAAGTGCAACGGAACGGGCGATTGCCGCAAGTCGTTAAAAATCGGAGGGACAATGTGTCCGACCTTCATGGTAACGATGGACGAAGACAAGTGCACCAGGGCAAGGGCAAACATACTGCGCGAATTCCTCAGCATAAAGGATGGTGACCCATGGGATCATAAGGAGATCTATGACATTCTCGACCTGTGCGTGGGATGTAAGGGATGTAAGGCCGAATGTCCTTCGGGCGTCGATATAGCGAAGCTTAAATCGGAGTTCCTGCAGCACTGGTACGACAAACACGGGATCCCTCTGCGGACAAGGCTTATAGCCTACATCACAACTTTTAACAGCATGGGTTCGCTGGTACCCTCAATCTACAATTTCTTCCTGAAGAACAAGCTGTTTTCGGGACTCCTCAAAAAGACAATAGGATTTGCCGGTGAAAGGTCCATACCTCTCCTTTTCAGAACCACACTCAGAAAGTGGCTGAGGCTTAACCTCGAATCGCTCAATCCAAAGAATCCTGCAGGACAAGTCTGCCTCTTCATTGATGAATTCACCAATTACAACGATACGGAAGCCGGCATAGCCGCTGTAAGGCTCCTTACATCGCTTAACTACAGGGTTATCACCGCGCAGCACGACCTCAGTGCAAGGACATTCATTTCGAAGGGCTTGCTCAGAAAGGCAAAAAAGATTGCAATCAGCAATATTCATGCATTTTCGGATATAATAAATGACGAAACACCGCTGATCGGCATAGAACCCTCGGCAATTCTGGGCTTCCGCGATGAGTATCCCGATCTTGCCGGAGCCGGATTAAAGGAAAAAGCACTAAAAATAGCAGGGAACTGCTATATGGTCGACGAATTCATCTCCAGGGAATTCAAAGCCGGCAGAATAAAAAGCGAATCATTTACAGACAAAAGCCTCAATATTCTCCTTCATGCCCACTGTCAGCAGAAAGCCATCTCCTCGTCGGCCTGTTCGATTGAAATGCTTTCGATCCCTGCAAATTACAAGGTCACGGAGATACCTTCAGGATGCTGCGGAATGGCCGGTTCATTCGGATACGAGAAGGAACATTTCGAACTGTCGAACAAGATAGGAGAACTTGTTCTGTTCCCCGAGATCAGGAACAGCGGAAGCGAAGTGCAGATTGCCGCACCGGGAACAAGCTGCAGGCATCACATAAAGGACGGAACGGGAAGAACGGCCAAACCGCCGGTGGTCATTCTTTACGAAGCGTTGAGGAGGTAGATTGCTACAATTGTATTGTAAAATCATCCGCATCTCCGGCCACTGAAAATCTGGTCCGGAATTCCCTTAACTCATCAACATTTATATCGCACGACATTATGCATTCCCGGTACAACTCACCGGAGGCCAATATTTCTCCCTTTGGTCCGATCATCATCGAATCGCCTGAATATTTTATACCCATGCCGTCGATGCCCGTCCGGTTGACACCGGCAACAAAACATTGGTTTTCAAGGGCTCTTGCCTTCAGAAGAGTAAGCCATACATCCCTCCGGGCTTCGGGCCAGTTTGCCGAGTTGATGAGAAGGTCATAATCATTTCTGTTCCTGCTCCAGACAGGGAAGCGCAGGTCATAGCAGATATTGGGACAGATCCTCACCCCCTTGTAATCAAAGACCACCCTTTCGGTACCCGGAGTATAATTCACCTCCACACCACCCTGGGCGAACAAATGCCTTTTATCATAGCTGAACAGGGAACCTTCCGGGGAAATGAACACCCATCTGTTGAAAAGGTTTCCTGCCTCAGAAACCATATAGCTTCCTGCGATAGCGTATTTATTTTCGCGGGATCTCTTCTGCATCCACTCAAAGGTAAGTGAACGGGGGCCCTCGGAAAGGGTATCCCCTGCCGGAGAGAAACCGGTATTGAACATCTCGGGAAGTATCACGAGGTCAGTACCGTCAGGCACCCCGGCGAGCAGCTCCGAAAGCCTTTCAAAATTGCCCTGCTTGTCTTCCCACAGGATGTCAAACTGAATAAGAGATATTTTCATGTCGGATTTATTTGGCTGCTGTAAAAATAAAGGATTAAAATGTAATTGAGGTAAAAGTTGCTGGTTAGACGGTGTGCGGTACGAGGTTATTCCATATAAATCCGGTTGCGAAATTATTCGCATAAAATATTCCGAAAAATTTCGGAATCATTCTTTCAGGAATTGCCTGCATCCCGGATCATAAGTCTTGTGTCTTGTGTCTTTCGTCCTGATCCCCCCGAAAAAAACTCCCCTTTTCCTGTCACATTTCGCAATTATGATTCGTATATGTTTTGTTAGATGAACCTAAATCCAATATTTATTTACTAATAACGACATGAAGAAAAATCTTACATTAATTCTGTCCGGACTGGCAATTCTTCTCCTTGCCGCCTCCTGCTCAAAGGAAAACGATGATGAACCCGACCTGACACCAAAAAACATTAATCTCTCTGCTGCAGCACCTGTTGCCATTCAGAGCAGCAATGAGTTCGGAATAGAGCTTTTTACGAAGGTGACTGAATCAGAAAACAAGAACCTGATGCTTTCGCCCCTCAGTGCAAGCACGGCCCTTACAATGCTTCTAAACGGCTGCGACGGTGATACCTACTCCCAGTTGCAGGGAACACTCAAATATCCTTACGTGATGACGATTTCCGAAATCAATGAGGCCTATCAGAGCCTTGTCGGACAGTTGCTCATAATCGACCCGAAGGTACAGCTCGCTCTTGCAAACGCAATTTTCTACCGCAACGGATTCAATGTCAAGCCGCCATTCCTTGCCACAATGAGCGATGATTACAAGGCAACCGTCAAGGGACTTGATTTTGCCGCCCCTTCTGCCCTCACCACAATCAATAAGTGGGCCAGCGACAATACTAACGGGAAAATACCTGAAGTGTTAAGTGAGATCTCTGGGGACGCAGTCATGTTCCTTATGAATGCCCTTTATTTCAATGGCGACTGGAGCTACCAGTTTGACAAGTCCCTGACTGATGAGCTTCCTTTCCATCCCGACGGCGGCAGCACGACGGATGTCCCCACAATGAAGGGAGATGTGGGTTCGAAGGTAGCCTACGGCAATGGCTTCAGGGCAATTGAAATTCCTTACGGCCAGACCAACTTCACAATGGTGGTGATGGTACCCGACGAAACCCTGAGTGCCCTTTATCCTTCATTTACATACCAGGTCTGGGATCAGCTCACCTCGGACCTTGACTCGCGTCCTGAGTTCAGCAAAACAATATTAACTATGCCAAAATTTAAATTCTCTTACGAGAAATACCTTAATGACCAGCTGATGAGCATGGGGATGGTTGATGCTTTCAGTGAGTTAGCGGCAGATCTTTCAGGAATCTCAGACATGCAGATATTCGTCAGTTTCGTGAAACAGAACACCTTCATTGAGGTCGATGAGGAGGGAACGGAAGCGGCAGCCGTTACAACGATAGGAGTATACGCAACAAGTGGGGGCGCTCCCCAACCCTTCCAGTTCATCATCGACAAATCATTCATCTTTGCCATACGCGAACGTACGACAAACACCCTGCTGTTCATAGGGCAGGTTATTAATCCGAAAGAGGAATAGACTATGAAAAAGGCACAGGGCACACGTGTCCACCGTAGCTTTAGCGAAGGTGGAGGGCGCAGGGCACAGGGCGAAGGGCAAGGCATACTATTCCTCTTAGTGGTCTTGTGTGCTGGTGTAATTTTCTCTTCAGGCTGCAGCAAGGACGATTTTCCCGTAACCGAAGATAATGATGCTGTCGGCGAAATTCAGATGAACACTCTGTTTAATATAATTGAGATATCTGATGGTTTTATAGTATCAGGAGTCAGCGACTCAAAAATAAAAATCTCGAAACTGGATGCGAATTTCAACACCCTCTGGAGTAAAAATGATTTTGAATGGGGGGAAATATTCTCAGAAGGCGGCTGGGGCGGTGCTTTTTATTCGGTCGACATAGTAAATGCCGTTGAAAAGGGAAATGGCAATATCATCCTGTTTTGTTCAATTATGGAAGGTACCGATGTTATGCTCCATTCAGCCCTGATCGTTAGGCTCGACAGATCGGGAAAGGAACTTTACAGGAAAGAAATGGATCAGTATATGCTTATCAACGCTTCAGCGACCGATGACGATAAATACCTCCTGTTTGGCAGCAGTCTGATCAGGCTGAACTCAGATTTTTCAACAGCATGGGAAAATGATGATCATAATTATGTATTCTCAGGAGCAAATGCTATTCAGACCGGCGATAATGGCTTTGCAGTAACCGGTACATTGAACAGCCAGCAGGTTCTGCTTCAAAAACTTGATGAAAACGGAATTATTCAGTGGACAAAAAGCAACTTTAATCCTTATCCCTTCAATGATCTGGGTTACGATTTACATCAACTGTCCGACAATGGGTTTATAATTACCGGAAGAACAAGGAATATTAATGAACCCTGGGATATGAATTGCTTCATTATCCGCACTGAATCTTCTGGAGATACTCTTTGGACAAGGAAATACGGAGAGGGATCGGATGAATGGTTTGAAGAAATCCTTTATGCCTCCGATGATGAATTTGTAATAAGGAGAACTGTTGGTTTTCCCAATGATACTGAGCGGAAGGCGTTTCTGATGAGTATTACCGGGGACGGTGAAATATCAGAATCCGGGGAGATAAACATCAATGACAATTTTCTCTGGACTTCATCCGGATATTTCGTCAGGGCTCAAAAAGAAGGAGACAGGATCATATCCTTATCCAAAGTACAATTGGAAAACCTGTTTGACTAACCTGCAACCTCTGTTGCCTTAAACTCTTAATCCTGAAACTTAAAACCACTCAAATCAATAAACCAACCATGAAAACATCAGTCAGATTATCACTTACGGTACTTGTCCTGACAGCATTTCTGTCCTCTTGCTCGGACAAGACTGTGGAACGGATCACATACGAGGCAAACGTGCCTGTATACCTGTCGTTCAATGAATTCCGCACCAGCTTCGCAAATAGTGATCCTGTTGAGATTTCCCGACCGGGAAAGATCTATTTCAAGGATGATTATCTTTTTGTCAACGAAGTAGGCAAAGGGATCCATGTAATCGACAACTCTGACCCTGCCAATCCCATAAAAACCGGATTTTACGAAATAATGGGAAATGTGGATATGGCGATCAGCGGTAATATTCTTTTTGCCGACAGCTATATCGATCTTGTTGCAATCGATATTAGCGATATTGAAAATCCGGTTGAAGTAGGCAGGATCGAGAACATATTTCCTGAGGTTGTTCCTGAAGGAGACGGTTGGTATCCTTATGCCATGGTCGACAAGTCAAAGGGCGTGATAGTCGACTGGGATGTGAAGACTGTCACAGAGGAGCGCGAACCCGGCAGCAGCTGGAATGGACATCTGTACAGGGGTGAAATGATGTTTCTGGCATCTGCCGATGGCGGAGCAAAATGGTCGGCCGGAGCCGGAACAGCAGGCTCGATGGCAAGATTCATGCTGAATGATAACTATCTGTACCTTATTGCACATCCCTGGATGATGAAGACGGTTGATGTGGCGGAAGCTGAGAACATGAATATCGTCGACAGTATAAATGTTTCCCGCAATATGGAAACACTTTTTTTACTCGGGGAGAAACTGTTTGTCGGGACAACGACCGGCATGCTGATCTATGATGTTACAGACGCAACTACACCCGGACTGATTTCGCATTACGATCATATTTCCTCCTGCGATCCGGTAGTTGCAGATGAAAACTATGCCTATGTTACCCTTCGAACAGGCACCAGGTGCGCCAACGGTCAGAACCTGCTGGAGGTCATTGATATTTCCTCAATCACAAATCCTTACCTGGTAAAGTCATATCCAATGTACAACCCGCACGGACTCGGTATTGACGGCGATCTCCTTTTTATCTGCGACGGCACGGCCGGGTTGAAAGTCTACGACAAGTCGGATCCTCTTGACATTATAAACAGGAAAATTGCTCATTATCCCGGTTTCTTCACCTATGATGTCATACCAATGGATGGTACGCTCATGCTTGTCGGAGAGGAAGGAATATACCAGTATGATTATTCCGATCCTCAGAACATTGTGGAGCTCAGTCAGATTCCAATAACAGGCGACGAAGAATAACAAATGAAACCTGAAAGAATTACAGCGGTTATTTTAACCATCGCTTTAACTGTCTCACTTTCTGCTCAGAATAGCAGAAAACAGACCGTGGTGCTGAATGGCGGTTCGAGTCTGACCGGCATAATACTGGCTGCTGATCCGGATTCCCTGAAGATGAGGATTACTTCTCCCCGGATTATTACCCTTAAAAAATCAGATATCTCACTGAGCTCGCCTGCTCTGATAATTGAAAAACCAGTCATTGACAGGCATGGCTATTCGATTAGGCTTTCAGTGTCGTCGCTGACCGGCCGCAATGACGAAGAAAAGATTGGCAGCATGAGTTTCCACTTTTCAAACGGTTATACCTTCAGGAATGGACTGAGTACAGGCATCGGAACCGGATATGAAGAGCTTGATGTAGCAGTGATGCCTTTATATGCCGACCTCAGATATCATCCGCTCAAGACGCGGATGTCACCCTTCGTATGGATTAAGAGTGGATGGTCTTTCACCTTCGGGAAACTTGATGATGGGCAATACTATTATTATGATTTCCCCGAATCGAGGGGAGGACCGATGTTCAATGCAGGAGCAGGCATCGAACTCGCTTCCTGGAGGCGTAATGCGGTGAATATCGGCCTGGGTTACCGTTATCAGAAAATCACATACAAATACGATCAGAATCCGTCGGTACAGGTTATGAATGAGATTATTACCCGCTTTAACCGGTTTGAGGTGCAGTTCGGTTTTGTATTCCGGTAAAGCAGAATTATGAATAAATCAGTCAGAAAATCATCCGAATTAAGTTATTTTAACGGGACTTAATCCGGATGATGGAAATGGGAAGGAGAAAAGAAGATGAGCAGGCGTTGTCAGACATGGATCTTGTCAGGCGGTCTTCGGATGGGGATCTCCGCGCCAGGGAGCTTCTTTACAGACGGTTTTTCTCCTTCGCCATGTCAATATGCATCAGATATACAAAAGACCAGAACGAAGCGATGGAGATTGTAAATGACAGCTTTATGAAGGTTCTTGAAAATATATCGGATTATGACGGATCGAAGCCTTTCAGGGCGTGGTACGGCAGGATCCTTATCAATTCCTCAGTGGATAATTACAGGAAAAACTCAAGGCGTTCAACACTTCATCAATTAATTGATCATGAGTCTGCCGAAGAGATGGAAGATCCTCCTGTCCAGGCCGAACTGTCGGCAAAAGACATTCTGTCGCTTTTCAGCTGCATGCCTGAGAATTACAGGATGATCTTCAACCTTTATGAGATCGAAGGGTATTCGCATGAGGAGATAGCCCAAATGCTTGATATAAGCTATTCGGCCTCAAGGACAAATCTTTCCCGGGCAAAGAAATTGCTCAGGGAACTGTACAAAAGGAATTTTAACCCTGAAAAAAGGAGCCATGACTAATTTTGACGACAGCCTCAGGGAAAATGTAAAGAAGGCATTCAGCAATTACAATTCTGATCACCTTGCCGACGAGGGATGGGATTCGTTCGTGGCCATGCAGAAAAGGAGGCGCAGACTAGCGGTGATCTTCCCTCTTTGGGCAAGGGCAGCATCAGTTTTGCTGTTAATCGGCCTCGGGGCAACTATTGCATACCGTTTATCGGTGCGGCAGTCAACCCGGGAAATCATTTCAGCTGTTGAATCAGCAGCCGGCAGGAATGAAAAACAGGTTACCCCGGGTACAACTCCGCTTGCGGTTACCCCTGTTCCTGAGAGTGCTGCAGAACCTGCCGGCACGACAGGCCCAACCGAAAAGACAGCGCAGAACAATCAGCCGGCAGTTGCTTTCGGTGAACAAGTCCTTAAGCCAGTTCATACCGGCACTGAAGGCGACAAAATTCACGAAACGGTTAAAAACAGGTCCGATAATCCGGATATCCTGCCTGTTTCGTCTGCGACAATTTCATTAAGTGAATTTTATACCGGTTCAGCGCCTGAAGAAATAAGGCCCGGTTACAGCAGATCCGGAATATCTGGTTCTGAATCAGATGAAGCTTCTGATGAATCGCCGGATCCTGAAAAGCGTTCCGGAGGGATGAGATTACTGGCGGGTCTGTCGGGATCCATGGCCAGGGCCGGAGAAGAATCGTCACCGGCTTCCGGAATGTCAATGGGATTTTACCTCAGCCGGAAGATCACAAAGAGGTTATCGGTCCGTCCGGGCCTTGCCCTTGCAATGCAGTCCTTCGGCCTGGATAACAGCGGCCGTCCGGCAGGCATATCCTATAACATTCCGCTTTATGACGGGACCAACGGCATCCCATACTCATATGAAGGCCGGTTAAGCATGGTGGCCGTTGAACTGCCGATGAATCTTGTTTTCACCCTGTTTGAAAGGAAACGCTCCGGCTTATTTGTTTCTGCGGGAACCTCTTCCCTGTTCTATATCAGCCAGCAACTGGAAGCCGATGTTGTCAACAGCTATACAAAGATGGATTTAAATACTTCAACCGGCCAGTATACTACCGCGACAATGTTTTCAAGGGTTGAAGTTGAAAAAGAATATGATTCATTCAGCCGTGCCGACATTTTCGGCCTTGCAAACCTTTCGGCCGGATACTCCTTCCCCTATAGCAAAACAGGGATCATGCTCGTTGAACCCTTTGTGCAACTGCCTGTCGATGATCTTACAAGTCTTAATCTGAGGATAAGATATGCCGGGGTATCAATGAAACTGCAGTTCGGCAAAAAGGAACAGGAAAAATAAGAACGGGCAGAAAATTAAACAGGTATGAGGACTTGCAGTCGTGCAGTCGTGCAAGTCCTCACGCCTCAAGCCTCATGCCTCAAGCCTATTTCCCCGCCAGGGAAGTATAGTAATCGTTGAATATGGTTTTCACCAGGGGCTTGTAATAAAGCCAGAAGAATCTGCGGCTGTCAGCGGGTTTATCGGAGTAATTAATTCCCTTGATTCCCTTGAATCCCTTCAGTCTCGATAAACAATATGTTACATCATTGTTTGCAAAGTCGCCTGCGAAATAAAATACCCTGCCCGTCTCGGTATCCTGCGTAACCGCAGGAAAGCTGCTGCCAAGCATTTTGCCGGCCAGAAGAGTGTCGCCCAGGGCAGTTGTTGAAAGCTCGAACCTTGAGATGACGTTGCTCTCAAGAGGGTCGATTATTTCAAACCACTTGTCGAAAGCAACTGTTTCAGGCACTCCGTATTTTGATGCACTCTCCGCTTGGGTATGGATATAGGGTGTGGCATCGGTGAGATGTGTCCCCTCTTCAAGAACCAAGATATGCTTGTCACTCAGAAGGACAATTCCGGGCCTGGTGAATGTCCATGGCTTGCTGAATTCTTTTCTGTACATGGCTGTCATCCAGACAGGAAAATTTTTTGATGTGGTATCGAGCTTCTCAAAATACTTTCCTGACCATCCTGAAATTTTTATGCCGAGTTTTTCCTGGGTTCTGTATGATTCGAATTCAGGAGTCGGAAAATCAAGGGTGTTGTATTCGAGTATTATCAGCTTATTCCTGTTTTTCATCTCATTGACCAGCAGATAGTCGGTATTGTTTAAACCTCCGTATATCTTTCTTGACCGTCTGCTTTTATTGATACCGACATACCAGTCGTTGAAAAAGACCCCGTAGGTATCGGTAAAATAGATTGCATCGGTCTTTTCGGGAAGGTCGAGCATTTCGGAGAGGTGATACTCATTTGTGGTGTTTCCCCTGTCCTTGAGAGGTCGTGTGGGCGCAAACCCGTAATAATCTTTCTTGTAGGAATAGGATGATTTCTTCTCCTTTTTGACAAAACGATCATTGTTAAGTATCCAGGACAGCGATTTATGATTAAGCCGGTCGAGGGTGGGCACCGTTTTATCGAGAATCAGCACGTCGAGAGGCTTCTTCTCCTGAAAAGTCCATCGGATCAGGTTAAAAAAGGGAAAGGCAAATATCAGAACAATAATGCCCAGGGTTATCAGCAAAGACTTTTTCATAACTGAATTAATATCTGAAACTCTTCAAGTACTGTTTTACAAAAACATTTACAGACAGTAAAATAACTCTAAATCGTCTTTTTTATTTTCCGCAGACGCAATATTTTATGCCAATTTAGCAAAAAATATCAAATCAGTGCCATCTAGTATCCGAAAGCTGAATTATTGCCCCTGCGGTCGGGCCCTCCTTCCATTTTCCCATCGGGCAATATCATTATCGCGTTTACCCTCCCGATGCTTTTCCGTTCACTCAGTTTGTGTCCTGCCCTGCCCAGCCCCTCAATTGCGTACGGAGGCAAGGAATGCGCTTCATAGCTTATCTGATCAGGCAGCCACTGGTGGTGAAATCTTCCCGAATCGACTGCCTGTGTGATACTCATACCATAGTCGATTACATTGATCAGAACCTGAAGCACCGATGTCGGTATTGTCGATCCGCCGGGTGAACCTGCTGTCAGAAAAAGCTTCCCGTCTTTTTCAACTATGACAGGTGTCATGGAGCTTAGCATCCTTTTTCCCGGCTCTGCGGAATTGGCTCTGCCGCCTGTAAGTCCGAACATATTCGGCACCCCGGGCTTGACAGAAAAATCGTCCATTTCGTTGTTAAGCAGGAATCCGGCGCTGTCGACTACTATGCTGTTTCCAAAAGTCTCGTTCAGGGTTGTGGTTGCAGAAACAGCATTTCCCATACGGTCAACAACCGAATAGTGGGTAGTCTGAATGCCTCCGTCAGGAATGGGGCTGCCGGGGCCTGTCACGGCCGATGATGAAGCAGAATCAGGCCTGAAGCTTTTCATTCGTCCGGCCAGATATTCATCGCTTAGAAGTTCAGCAAGAGGGATGCTTGAAAAACCCGGATCGCCGAGGTACTTCGACCTGTCGGCAAACGCCCTCCTTTCGGCCTCGGCAATCAGGTGGACCGATTGCCATGTGTGGAAACCAGTGGCATTGAGATTTTTAGGTTCGATCATACCCAGTACCTGAAGAAGAATCACTCCGCCGCCTGAAGGAGGAGATGCGGTAATTATTTTGTAACCCCTGTAATCACCGGTAAGCGGATCCCTGAATTCAGAATTGTAGTTCTCCAGGTCCGCAAGGGTAATTATGCCGTTTCCCCTCTTCATCTCACCGGTGATAAGCCTGGCAGTGACGCCGGAATAAAATCCATCCCTGCCAAGATCCCTTATTCGTTCCAGGGTCAGGGCCAGATCGGGCTGACGGAGCGTGTCGCCCTTTATCCATGGAGAATCCTTAACAAATACAGGAACCGTCCTGTTTCTCATTATGAAGGTTTCCCGGTTGAGATTCAGGTCCTGAGCCTGGCCTTCAGTAACGGGAAATCCGTTCCTGGCAAGGTCGATGGCAGGCTGGATAACATCCTTAAAGGCCAGCACTCCGTATTTCGAATGGATGCTGACCATACCGTCGACAGTTCCCGGGACTCCTGAAGCCAGGCAGGTTCCGGTGCTCAGTCCCTCCACAACGTTGCCCGAACCATCGAGATACATATCGGGTGTGGCCGCAAGAGCCGCCTTTTCGCGGTAATCGATCATATCGGTCCTGCCGTCAGCTTCCCTTATTATCATGAAGCCCCCTCCTCCGATATTCCCGGCCTCGGGATAACAGACAGCCAGCGCGAACTCAGTAGCTACGGCGGCATCTATTGCATTTCCTCCCCTTTTAAGTATCTCAACACCGATCAGGGAGCTTTCCGGATGGGCAGAGACCACCATCCCGCTGTCGCCCGTTAACTGCATGCCCGAACCGCTCTTCTGATCCGGCAGGGTGCCGGATGGCCCGCATCCCGCAATGATTGACAGTGCGAATGCAGCAAATAAGATATTGCGTATCATGTAATGAATTGAAATCAGATTTACAGGGAGGAAAAATAAATAAAAAAAACGAAGATGAATCTGTTCCGTTATTTGTTGGAGGACCCTTTTTCACTTTCCCCGAATGTTTTATTACTTTTACGCAAATATCCGATCATGCTGGCAAATCAACCACTGGCCGACAGGCTGAGGCCTAAAACACTTGACGAATTCTGCGGGCAGGAGCATCTTGTAGGCACCAACGGTGTATTAAGGAAAGCCATTGAATCGGGAAACATTCCCTCATTCATTCTATGGGGCCCTCCCGGAGTCGGCAAGACCACGCTTGCCTGGATCGTTGCAAGCACCCTGAAAAGGCCGTTTTTTCACCTCAGTGCTGTCCATTCGGGGGTTAAGGATGTAAGGGAAACCATCGACAAGGCAAAGAAGCAGCAGTTCTTCAATCAGCCCAATCCGATCCTGTTCATAGATGAGATCCACAGGTTTAACAAGTCACAGCAGGACTCGCTGCTTGGGTCGGTGGAACAGGGAATAATAACTCTCATTGGTGCCACAACTGAAAACCCGTCATTCGAGGTCATCTCCCCTCTCCTTTCACGCTGCCAGGTTTATGTTCTGAATCCCCTGGGGGAAAAAGAGCTTGAAAATCTTCTCGACAGGGCTTTGAAGAAGGATTTATATCTTGGAAAATTCGACATTGAGATCAGGGAATACGAGGCTCTTCTCAGAATTTCCGGCGGTGATGCAAGGAAGCTGTTCAACGCTCTCGAGCTGGTTGTCTCAGGCGAATCGGACGAGAATGCCTCGGAGAAAATAATTATCGACAACGAAAAGGTTCTCAGGCATGTACAGAAGAATCTGGCTATTTATGACAAGAATGGGGAACAGCACTACGATATAATATCGGCTTTCATCAAGTCGATGAGGGGAAGTGATCCCAATGCAACTGTTTACTGGCTTGCCAGGATGGTTGAGGGTGGAGAGGATCCCAAATTCATTGCCAGGAGGATGCTGATACTTGCCGCTGAGGATATCGGATTGGCTAATCCCAATGCCCTTCTTCTGGCGCAGGCGTGTTTTGAATCGATAAATGTGGTTGGGTGGCCTGAGTCGAGGATAATTCTTTCCGAAACAGCGGTTTATCTTGCAACATCGCCAAAGAGCAACGCTTCCTACATGGCAATTGAGAGTGCCCAGGCGCTGGTTAGGGAAAAAGGCGACCTGCCGGTGCCCCTTCACATCAGGAATGCCCCGACAAAACTCATGAAGGACCTCGGATATCACAAGGGTTACAAGTATGCTCATGATTTTGACGGCAATTTCATCAGGGATGAATTCCTTCCGGATGAGATAAGCGGTACCAGATTCTACGATCCCGGGGCCAATCCCAGGGAGGAAGAAATCAGGAGAAAACTGAAAGACATGTGGAAGGGTAAATATAATTATGAATAAGAGCGCTTTTGGAAACCGGACCGATATTATTATATTTACATCTGAATGAAACAGAAAACACCAGATATTCCGGGCCTGAAATACGGTGACTCCGGCAATTTCCTTCTAATTGCCGGACCCTGCGTTGTGGAGAGTGAGGATATTGTATTCAGTATCGCCGAGCGTCTTTCGAAGCTTTCGGATAAATACTCTATACCATTAATTTTCAAGTCATCGTACCGTAAAGCCAACCGCTCAAAAGCTGAGTCCTTCACAGGTATCGGCGATATCAGGGCACTCGAGATCCTTGCAGAGGTAAGAAAGCGTTTTTCGGTCCCGGTTATAACCGACATCCACAATCCATCGGAGGCCGGTATTGCTGCCGGTTATGTTGACGTCCTTCAGATCCCGGCCTTCTTATGCCGTCAGACCGATCTGCTTGAGGCAGCTGCCATTACCGAGAAATGGATAAACATAAAGAAAGGTCAGTTTTTGTCCGGAGCCTCCATGAAATTTGCGGTTGAAAAGGTTCGCGGAGCCGGTAATGAAAAAATCATGCTCACCGAACGGGGCAACATGTTCGGCTACCAGGATCTTGTTGTCGACTTCAGGAACATTCCGGTGATGCAGAAAATCGGGGTGCCTGTCATCATGGACATAACCCATTCTCTTCAGCAGCCCAATCAAATCAGGGGAGTGTCGGGAGGAAATCCCGAAATGATAGAGACTATAGGAAAGGCTGCAATCAGCGTGGGAGCCGACGGAATCTTCATTGAGACCCATCCCTATCCGGCTTCAGCCCTCTCTGACGGGGCGAATATGCTGAAGCTCTCAAAAATGGAACGCCTTTTGATAATGCTGACAGCATTACGAAAGACTATCAATACCTTCTAATAAAAAATTAACAACACATTAAAAAATGAAAAAACTATTTCTCGCAGCAACCTTTCTTCTTGCAGCAACCGCACTTAATGCCCAGGGCCTTGATGAAATCATCAGCAAGTATACCACAGCAAACAAGCTCGACAGGGTGGGCGATATCAAGACCATCAAAATCACCGCGAAGACCTCGGTTATGGGTATGGATATGCCCATAGAGATGTGGATGAAGAGTCCGAACAAGATCAAGACAGTTACAAGTATCCAGGGACAGGAAATGATCCAGCTCTTTGACGGGGAAAAAGGATATATGGTTAATCCAATGACAGGCTCATCAACTCCGGTGGAACTCACACCCGAACAGGTGAATCAGATCGACAGGAATAACTATTTCAACAACTACATGGCTCAGTATCTCAAGGAAGGGAAGCTGGCTCTCGAAGGAGAGGAAAGCGTAAACGGGAAGCAGGCATTTAAGATCAAGGCCGATCTCGGGAACGGAACCAATGCCTATATGTTTATCGACAAAGCTTCCAGTCTCCTTGTGAAGACCATTGCCACAGTGAATCAGCAGGGCATGGATATGACCGTTGAGTCATTCCCGTCAGAATACACCGAGACCAGTGGAGTTTTTCTTCCCATGAAAACCACAACCTCTACCAGCGGTATGGAGATAGTGACTACCTTCACCAAGGTTGAAGTAGACGTACCTATTGATGACAGTGTTTTTAAATTGAAATAGCTACTCATTGAGTATATAATAAAAAGGTCATGCCTCGGCATGACCTTTTTATTTAAGCAGCCGGCCTGTAAGCCGGATTCTGTTCCTGCCGGGTCATCTGCGAGAGATATTCCGGCCGGTTTCCATCATTTATCTTGTCCCGCAATCACTTGCAGGATCCTACGACCTACCCCCCGGCATCGGACGAGCAGCCCTTGTCGCCGGTATACATGGTCTTTCAACCCATGAGGTGTACGGCTCCCGGTGTTGCCACCGGAACCGGTGAGCTCTTACCTCACCTTTTCACCCTTCCCCTGACGCTTCGGTCAGGGAGGTTATTTTCTGTTACACTAACCATACCCTTGCGGATATCTTCCCGTTAGGAAGCATGGTGCTCTGCGTTGTCCGGACTTTCCTTCCCCGGCCTTTGGGCCGGAAACGATGAAACGGCCTGCTGCATTGCAAAGATACACAAATGAGTTTAAACCCCATAAATTATTACTTTTGCGGACGTGTGAATCAAAAAACAGATGCAGGAAATCAGGATAGATGAATATGATTATGATCTGCCGGCAGACCGGATAGCCCAGTATCCTCTCCCCGGCCGCGACAGCTCAAGGCTGCTTGTGTACAACGGCACGGGAATATCTTCGGACAGCTTCAGGAACATAGGCAGCCATATACCGCCGGGATCACATCTTGTATTCAATAATACCAGGGTGATCAGCGCCAGGCTCCTTTTCAGAAAGGGATCCGGTGCGCTTGTCGAGGTTCTCTGTCTCGAACCCCTTTCTCCTCATTCATATGAGCTTTCCTTTTCTTCTGTGGATCCTGTTGAATGGAAGTGCATGATCGGGAACCTCAAAAAGTGGAAAAGTGGCAAATTATCAATGCAGTTCACAACCGGCGGCGAAGCATACAGCCTGATGGCTGAACGGATAGGTCAGGAAGGAGAAGCCTGGAGGGTAAGGTTTTCGTGGAGCAATCCCCGGCTGAGTTTCAGCGAAGTGATTGAAGCATCGGGACACACTCCCCTGCCGCCTTACATAAACAGGGAAGATGAAACGGAAGACAGGCTCAGGTATCAGACAGTCTATTCCAGGATAAGGGGTTCGGTGGCAGCACCGACAGCCGGGCTGCATTTCACTGATGAACTGCTGCACTCACTTTCTGAAAACGGAATCGGTACTTCAAATATCACACTTCATGTGGGGGCCGGGACATTTCAACCTGTAAGGACTTCCGACATTGCTGACCACACAATGCACTGTGAGCGCTTTTCAGTTACGGACGAAACAATAGAAAATCTTCTGGCGAACCACGGGAAAATTATTGCTGTGGGAACAACCTCGGTAAGAACCCTCGAAAGCCTTTACTGGCTTGGAGTTAAAATTATCGCTGACAGTTCCCGTCAAAATGACTTTTCCGCAATAAGTCAGTGGGAGCCCTACGGGGAAGACCGGGGATTTTCCGTGGAAGAATCGCTCGAAGCGCTGAGAAGCCGGCTGGCAGATAAAAATATAATTGAACTGGAAGCCTCCACAAGCATGATCATCGTTCCGGGGTACCGGTTCAGGATGATCGAAGGGATGATAACCAATTTCCATCAGCCCAGGAGCACCCTTCTTCTCCTCGTTTCAGCGTGGACCGGAAACGACTGGAAAAAAATTTACAGTTACGCACTCGGTAACGGATTCAGGTTTTTAAGCTATGGCGACAGCTCACTGCTTATAAATCACTGAAGAGGATCAAATTTTAGTGTAAGAAAATTGTATCTTGGTAAAAATTTTTTTTGATTCCAAAATGATTATTCGTTAATTTGTTAACTAAAGTATTCGGTATGAACGAGAATAAGATTATGAGGCAAATGGGCGCCATATTCAGCGCATTTATGGTGTTTTTCTACCTGGGCATTGGTATCTACCTGATCTTTTTCTTTGATACCCGCCTTACAACCCTTCAAAAACCTGTCCTGGTGATTTTTGGCTCCGTATGCATCTTTTATGGTTTATACAGGGCTTACGCCACATATGTGAACATTGTAAATCTGTTTTTCAAACCCGACGATGATGAATGAAAACGGGCGGAAAACGGGCTCTTAAGTTGCTGGCACAACCTTTGCAATAACAAATGATAAGAAAACTATATGAATGCATTTAAAATTATAAGTAAATGAAGTTATCTGATTTTTTTCAAAAATTTATTATTATTGCATTCCGGAATTCTATACCTAAGTCCGAAAACATTGTGAATATTATTTCGCAGAAGAATTTAAATTCAGGAATTAAGCTCCTGAGTCTGGGGTTATTGCTTACTTTAATTTCAGCTGGGTGCAAATCGGGAGGACAGAAGCCGCTTGATGAGACTCCCACCAGGGGCAACATCAAAATAGCGGTTGACGAGTCGTTTCAGCCTCTTGTCGACACAGAGGCTTATACATTCACCTCATTATATCAGAATGCGACAATAAGGCCTGAGTACAAGCCGGAAGTCGATGTGGTAAACGATTTCATGCGCGATTCGGTGAAAGTAATGGTTACCAGCCGTACACTTTCTGAAGAGCAGATTGCATATTTAAAGGAACAGCTCGTTATTGTCCGCTCCGTTACATTTGCCTACGATGCTCTTGCACTTATTACGAACAAGGATAATCCCGACACCCTGCTTACCTATAATAATGTCAGGGATATTATTCAGGGCAAAATCAGGGATTGGAAAGAACTGGATTCAAAATCGAAGCTCGGAAACATCAGCGTTATATTTGACAACACCAAATCGGGTAACATAAGATATTTCAAGGAGCGTTTTGAGATCGCCGACACCCTTGGCGCCAATTTCTTTGCAGTTAACAGCAACACGGAAGTAATTGAATTTGTTTCAAGAAATCCCGATGCAATGGGAATAATCAGCGTCAACTGGATAAGCGACAAGGATGACCCACAGAGCAACCAGTTCCTGAGCAGGGTAAACGTACTTGCAATTGCCCAGGAATTTGCCAACGACGGTTCCTATTACAGGCCTCATCAGGGGTTCATCGCTGATAAATCCTATCCTTTCATCAGGGAGGTATACATGACTTCGAGGGAAACCTTCTCAGGCCTTGGGGCAGGGTTTATCCAGTGGGCAACCGCAGAACAGGGACAGAGAATAGTGCTGAAATCGGGTCTGGTACCGGCTACAATGCCGATCAGGCTGGTTCAGGTGAGAACGGAATAATAAGGCCGGGAGATGAATGGCCTGAAGTTTGATGTAAAGGGAGAAAGGCGGAAAGGCGGAAAGGCGGGAAGAAGGTTCGGGGTTCGGGGTTCGGGGTTCGAGGTTCGAGGTTCAAGGTTTAAGGTTCAAGGTTTAAGGTTAAGTGAATTGGTTAACATATATATAAAGAAAGAAAAAGAACAGAATAGTTTAAAAAAAACCGGACAGTGATCGGCTGAAATTGATCAGTGCTGGATAAAGAAGAAAAAAATGAAAATAAATAGAAACAATAAATTGATATCAAAATTGAAAGCGATGAAAAGTTTGATGTTTACAAGGACAGGTTTGCTGGCAGGAGTTTTTTCTGTAGTCATGGCCCTCGGAATTCAGGCACAGGATCTGAAGAGCGCCATCCAGCTTACCAAGAGTGAGTCGTATGACAAAGCGGAGGAGATGTATAATGCCCTGATACAAAAAGAACCAGGCAATAGCAAATATTATTTTTATCTGGGGGAGAACTATCTTCTCAACTATTTCGCCGACACAATATCCAATACGCTTGCTGCTGCAACAAAAGCAGCAGGTGATATCTATCAGAAAGGTATCAGCGCCAATGCGAATGATCCTCTGAACTATGTCGGGCTGGCCAAGATAGCCAACTATACCGGCAACAATGCCAGGGCAGAAGAGATGAGGACAAAAGCCAAAAGCTTCCTGCTGCCATACAAGAAAATCAAAAAGATGACTCCACCGGCTCCGGAATATGCATTTGCACTTGCCAAGATAGCCGAGTCGTACATTAATTTAATAGAAAACAAGGTTGACACGGCTCTTGCACTGCCGCTTATCAGGCATGCAATCAAGATTGATAACAAGAATCCTGAGATCTTATTTACGGCAGGTGACATTTACATGATGGCCAACGACGGATCCAATGCGATCAGGAACTACAACCTGGCCCAGTTTGCTGATCCTCAGTCACCGACTGCAGCCATGAAGATCGGATATGTGTATTTCAAGGCCCGTGCTTTCCCGCAGGCTATCGATAACTTCCAGGAAGCCATAAACCTAAATGCAAATTACGCTCCGGCGTACAGGGAACTTGGTCAGCTTTACTGGCGTGCCGGTCGTCTTGACCAGTCGAAAGAGAACTTCAAGAAATATCTTGAACTTACAGCCGGAAACATCCCTGCAAAGGTAAGGTATGTGAACTCACTATTCTATGCAGGCGACTATGAGGAAGTAATCCTTAACGTTGAGGAAATCCTGGCTGTTGACCAGTCGAGGGGTTACATGAACCGTCTTGCCGGCTATTCATACTATGAAAAGGAAAATCCCGATTATGACAAGGCACTGACCTACATGGAAAAACTCTTCTCGGTAGTCGACAAGGATGCACTGTTGCAGAAGGACCACCACTACATGGCAAGAATTCTTATAAAAAGGAATCAGGACTATGTAAAGAACCTTGATGAACTTACATCGCTGAAAAACCAGCTTGGCAGGGAGAAATCGAGGATGGCTGCCGCTACTGCTGCCAACAAGGCTAAGTTTGCAGGAACGATTGATGAACTGACAAAAAAGGTAAGTGATCTTGAAGGAAAAATAGCTGTTGCCGACAAGGATCTTGACAGGGCATTTCAGGAATTTGAACTTGCGTTCAATGCCAAGCGCACCGATCCGAATGCTCCCATGACACCAGTTGAAAGATCTATTCTAAGTGAAAAGGCAAGCAACTACAACACATTCAGAAGGTATGAAGGAGCTGCAAAAACCTGGGCCAAGCTGATTGATCCCTCAAAAGAGAACAATCTCAGTGAATACATGCTGATTTCAAGGGCTTTTTACAATGCCGAGAAATTCAAATCTTCTGATTCGATACTTAATATAGTGATTCAGAAATCACCTGATTATCTGCCTGCTTATGCGCAGGCTGCAAGAACCTATAACAGAATGGATCCCGATTTCAAGACCGGTATTGCAAGGCCGAAGTTTGAGAAGTACCTCAGCGTAGCTGCTAAAGACAGTCTCAAGAATACAAATGAAATGATTGAGGCAATGAGCTACCTCGGATACTATAACATGGAAACCGGTAATTTCTCAAAGGCAAAGGATTATTATAACAGGATGATCAACCTTGACCCGAAAAACAATGACAGCAAGATCAGGGGATACAACGGAATCGCTGCGCTTGAATCGAGAGCTGCCGGTCTTGAGAAGACACTGGAAGGAAAGCTTTCCTATCTGGCCAGAGCATCCGAAAACTACTCTAAAATTCTTGAGCTTGATCCCAACAATACCTCAGCACGAAACAGTCTGAGATGGGTACAGGATTATCAGGCCTCTGTCAAGAAAGGTATCAATCCCAATGAGATCAAGGGTGTAGTAACCAACATGGCAGGCCAACCCATCGCCTATGCTTCCGTAAGGGTTAAGGACACTGCTGCAGAGAACCTCACCAACGCTAAGGGAGAATACAAGTTCGAAATTCCTCAGGGATCAGAAATTCTTATAATCAGTGCCCAGGGCTATAAGTCAACTGAAGTTGAGATATCCAAATCGAGGGTGTACAACGTTAAGCTTGAGCAGTAAAAAACAAGAAAGCTGAAAAACTGACGGCAGAATACCGGAGCCGTCAGTTTTCAGCTTCATTTTTCTGACGAATAAAATAGTTTTCCGGTAGGGTTAAGTAGCAGGGAAACGGTCATTAATGAAGAAAACTGATTGAGTTTCCTGATCGTATTTAAATATTTAATTTATTCAGGCTATTGGAAAAAAACAATTGAAAACATATATTTGCAAGTCAACAAAATTTTAACCTAACCAAAATCGATAAAAATGAGTAAACAAGGAAGTTCTTTCAAAGAAGCACTGTCGAACGTTTTCGCAGTAAGTGCTATTCTGATAGCATTCGTAATTTGCTATCTATTGTTCGTCAACGTAATGGGAAACCCGGTTAACTTTGAGGGTGGTAACAACAAGGGCCATGCCCTTGAAGGAAACTACCTGGGGATTATTTACAAAGGAGGTTTCATTGTTCCCATTCTTATGACATGCGTTCTTGTCCTTCTCATTTTTGTTATTGAAAGAATTATCACTCTTTCAAGAGCAAAAGGAAAAGGCAGAATTAACACATTTGTTCGCAAGCTCCAGGGTCTTCTCGAAGCTGACAAGATTGAAGAAGCTATCGAGGAATGCGACAGGAATAAAGGCTCACTTGCCAATGTTATGAAAGCCGGTCTTGCCCGTTACCGCGACCTTCAGAATGACAAGGAACTGGAGAAGGACCAGAAGATCCTTTCAATACAGAAGTCATTTGAAGAAGCAACAGCTCTTGAGCTGCCGATGCTTTCAAAGAACATGGTTATATTCACCACGCTTGCATCAATCTCAGTGCTTATCGGTCTTATCGGAACTGTACTCGGTATGATCCGTGCATTTGCCGCTCTTGCCCAGTCAGGCGCACCTGATGCACTCGCTCTTTCACAGGGTATTTCTGAAGCTCTTGTAAACACCGCATTCGGTATCACAGGTTCTACCCTTGCAATTATTGCGTTTAACTATTTCAGTTCAACTATTGACGCATATACTTTCAAAATTGATGAAGCAGGGTTCAGTCTGACTCAGAATTTCGCTGCTTCACTGAGAGGCAAGTAGTAATGAATCTTTTGGTTTAATCATTAAAAGAAAAAAAAAGATGCCAAAGATAAAATTACCAACAAATTCGCCCCACATCGACATGACGCCGATGGTTGACCTCTTCTCCGTGGTACTCATATTCCTTATGCTTACCACTACAATGAGGCAGCCCGAACCGGCCAATGTTGATACTCCTTTTTCTATATCAGAAACACCTTTGCCAGATTTTAATACGATGACATTCCTTCTGGCACCTGACGGCAAAGTGTTCATGAACTTCGACAACGGACCCGACACCCTTCTCAAATACAGGCCGAAAATCCTGGCGGCGATGGGTGAAAGGTACGGGATAGAATTCACTGACGTAGAACTCAGGACCTTCGAGAAACAAAAATCCTCGATGGGAATCCCGATTGCCCAGATGAAACAATTCCTGAATGCCAGGGACAATACTGAAAGAGACGCTCTGCAGGTTGGAATTCCGATCGATTCTGCAGACAACCAGCTTTCATTCTGGATTCTGGCAGCACGCCAGGTCAATCCAAACATCAAGGCTTCGATCAAGGGAGATTCCAAGACAAGTTTCGAGACGGTTGAAAAGGTACTTGACATACTTCAGGACAGGAATGTAAACAGGTTCAATCTGATTACCAGCCTTGAAGCAGTTAAAATTAATCTAGAAGAAATCCAGCAGTGATATGGCAGAGATAATTCAACAAGAACATCAAAAAGGAGGAAAGAGGAGAGCTAAAAAGCATCCGCCTCACATTGATATGACTCCGATGGTTGACCTTATGTGTCTGCTGATCGTGTTTTTTATGCTTACGACTGCTTTCAGCAAGGCCAAGATCATGGACATAATCCTTCCTGAAAAGATCAAGGATCCTACAAAACAGGAAGCTCCGAAGATTTCGGCAAGCCGTACAACTAACATCCTGCTTGGTCCTGACAACAAGGTCTATGTCTACCCGGGATCGGTGAAACCTGAAGATTTCAGTGCAAATCCACCCATTCTGCCGCCTCTTACTGCGACTGACTTCAGCGCAGACGGAGTCCGTCGTATTCTTCTTGACAGGAACAGAGCCCTTTTCAAGAAAATCAACGACTTCAATGCAGAGGTGATATCGGGGAAAATCCCGATCTCGCAGGATTCGGCAAAAAGCATGGTGGCTCAGCTGAAAAAGGATGATGATACTGGCCCTATTGTGCTTATCAAAGCACATAAACTGGCCAATTACGGAAACTTTGTGGATATTCTCGATGAGATGAACATCTGCGGAATTGCCCGTTATACGTTTGTGAAGATAGCATGGTACGAAGAACTGATGGTGGAGCGTGCAGCAGGAATTCCATCCACCGCCACAGCTTCAGCCAGATAACCCGTAAACCTTAAGAAAATGGCAAAAGAAAATTTTAAAGCACCTGCCTTTGATGATATAGTGTTTGAGAAAAGGAATAAGGAGTACGGAGCCTACACGCTGCGCAAGAAGTATAATCGTAATGTGCTTATTGCACTCCTGATCGGTTCAGTTCTTGTTGCAACTGCGATCATTACTCCCTATCTCAATGCAAAGGCTGCAGAAAGCAGGACGAAAGCAGAGGAAAGACAGGTCATTGTAGAAATGGAAAACCTCGATCAGCCTGC
>JAVEXG010000011.1:0-51716 GCA_034004115.1 Bacteroidales bacterium
GGTTATCCCAATATGAGAACTTTCACCGTTGGTGCAAACGTAACCTTCTAACTGATTTAAAACTAATTGCTATGATAAAATTTAATTTAATCAGGAACATTGCATTCATAGGCTTGATCCTTTTCAGTGTGGCCTCCTGTGATCAGGAGGATTATCTCGAAACCGTAGACAAATCGAAGCTTACTGATGCCACAATGTGGGCGAGCGAAGGGAATGCTGACATCTACCTGAATGACTGTTACAGTGAGCTACAGCAAAAGTCGAACCAGCCAGATAACCTTGACAATTTCACTGATGACAATGATGCAGGTTTCTATTATACATCCTTTAACTGGAAAAAAGGCATCGTTGAAAAATCAGGAGGCGCCAATACATCTGTATGGGGCGGTACCGGCGGTCCCGACCAGTACGAAGGATGGGGCACCCTGTACACTAAAGTCAGGAAACTAAACACCTTTATCCAGAAGATCGATGAAAACAAAGCAAACTTTTCTGAAGAATGGTATAACAAGAGAATGGACGAAGCCCGTTTCCTGAGAGCTTATTTTTACAGCGAACAGTTTGTCAAGCTTGGTGGTCTTGTTATTCTTACTGAACCGCAGGACAGGATTTCAATGGAGGAGGCGGAGATGCTTCTTCCAAGGAGTACTTTCGAGCAGACGCTTAAGTTTATGGTTGATGAGCTGAGCTCCATTATCAGCAACGGCTATCTGCCGGTGAAATACAATAACGGTAATGCAAATGCAGGGCGCGCTACACTCGGGGCTGCCTCTATGATCAAGGGATGGGTCCAGCTGTTCGCAGCCAGTCCGGCTTATAACTCAGCTTCTCCGGCAGTGCCAAACGAAGCCAGCAATAAGGACATGCAGAGCTTTGCCTCTCCCGATCCGGCAAGATGGGCAGCAGCAGCTGCTACTTTCAAACACTTCATCGATACTTATGGTCACAAGGGTTCTGCCGATTACAAGCTGTTCAGCCCCATGTCTGCTTTCTGGTACGAGGCAAACGAGTACAATTCGGAAGTTATCTGGGACAGGCAGCATGTAGTGACAACAATGGCAAACACCTTTGACACCTATGGCGGACCTGTGTGGATACATGGAACTTACTACACCTGGGGCAACTACTGCCCGACACAGGAGCTCGTTGATGACTACCAGATGGCAAACGGTTACGATATTGACGATCCCTTATCTGGCTACAATCCGCAGAATCCGTATGTCGGACGTGAAAAAAGGTTCTATGACTTCATAGTTTACGACGGGGCAGAATACAAGCAGGACTGGATGGCTACACCGGATATCATCTATACAAGAGTAGATGAGGTCAATCCTTCAAAGAACGAGATCGACCGCGGTAGTGATGACGTTGGGAACACCGGTTATTATTTCAAGAAGAGGCTCGACAACCTTCATCCCAGGGGAGGTAACCTGTGCGGAATGAACCATGTATATTACCGTTATGCCGAAGTGCTTCTTGGCTATGCCGAAGCACAGAACGAAGCTGTCGGACCCGATGTATCTGTATATGAAGCCATAAATGCCGTAAGGATGAGGCCGGGAACCGATCTTCCTGCGCTTGCGGAAGGAATGACACAGGACGAGATGCGCGAAGCAATACGCCGGGAACGGCGAATTGAATTTGCTTACGAGCAAAAAAGACTGTTTGACCTCTGGAGATGGAAAATTGCTGAGATCAACATGAATGAAGACCTTCACGGCATGCTTATCGAAAACACGGTGCCCGCAACGAATGCCGGAGTTTGGACCTACACAAAGATCTCACTGAACCATCCTCATGTGTTCAACAGGAAACAATACTTTAATCCAATACCTCAGACCGTAATTGACAGGAATCCTAATCTGCTTCAAAACTGGGGGTATTAAAATTAGCGTGATTATGGGTTTGTAAGTTAGAATGGAGAGGGTGTCCCGGTCTGGCACCCTCTTTTAACAAAGATCCGGCACTAAGACTAATTGTAAACTGACAATTTTAATATTTTAAGGAATGAAAATTAAATTTTCCAAAGTTATCTTTCTGATTCTTGCCTTTTCGGCGGTTACGGCTTTTATGCCCGTAAGCGACAGTCCGAAGAAGCCCGTTTATCTGAACACAGCCTATACATTTGAAGAAAGGGCTGCCGATCTTGTTTCAAGGCTGACACCCGAGGAGAAGCAAAGTCTTCTCGGAAACAGCATGGCTGCTGTGCCAAGGCTTGGAATAAATACCTATAATGTCTGGGGCGAGGCTCTCCACGGAGTTGTGGGAATGTTTAACCCCAATGCAGGGGCTGCAACCTCCTTCCCCAGCAGCGCATCACTGGGTTCTGCATGGGACCCTGACCTTATGGAACTGGAAGCATCCGCTATCTCGGATGAGGCCCGTGCCTTCAATCACGATGTGATTGCCAACCTCACATTCTGGTCTCCGGTGGTGGAACCTGTCAGGGACCCCAGATGGGGACGCACGGGTGAATCATACGGAGAGGATCCTTTTCTTATCTCAGAGATTGGAGGAGGATTCGTTCGCGGTATGATGGGCTATGATCCCATTTACCTGAAGACAGTTCCGTGCGGCAAACACTATTTTGCAAACAACAGTGAGTTCGACCGCCATACAAGCAGTTCCGAGATGGATGACAGGGACATGAGAGAATTCTATCTTGCCCCCTATAAAACCCTCATTGAGAGGGACAGGCTTCCCAGCATCATGACCGCCTACAACGCTGTCAAAGGAGTCCCGATGTCGGCAAGCAGGTACTTCGTGGATACAATCGCCCGGAAGGTATATGGACTTGACGGCTATGTTACAGGCGACTGTTCCGCTATTGAGGATATCGAGACGGGACATTACTATGCTAAATCGGGAGCCGAAGCCACTGCAATGGGATTGAAATCGGGAGTCGATACCGACTGTGGAGATTATTACCAGGCCTTTGCCCTTGACGCCCTGAAACAGGGTCTGATAACAGAGGCAGACATGGATCTTGCTCTTGTTAATATGTTCACAATAAGGATGAGGATAGGTGAGTTTGATCCGGGGAGAAAGGTTCCCTACTCATTCATTAACACAGATGTGGTTAATTCGCCCGCTCATATCACTCTTGCAGAGGAAGTTGCCAAAAAGACTCCGGTTCTGCTCAAGAACACTGTGGTTCAGAAGACGGGTAAGAAAGCTCTTCCGGTAAACCCGGCAGAGATTAAGAAGATTGCCGTCATAGGTCCCCAGGCCGACAAGGTTGAGCTCGGACCCTATTCAGGCAGGCCCGATCCGAAACACATGGTTTCCTTCCTTGCAGGCGTGAAAAACTACCTTACGGAGAATGGAATAAATGCCGGGGTTGTATACAGCGCGGGAGCTAATACTTCAAGCAGGAGCAACCTCTTTTTCGTTCTCGATTTTGAAGTTATTAAGAGCGATGGCACATCAGCAAAATTTGATGCCACCAAATTTTCATCATCGTCAGATGGAATTGTTATCGGTTCGGGAATGAGCGATGAGAACTCTGTCAGGAATATAGAGGATGGGAACTGGACAGCCTACAGCGGAGTGGATGTGACAAACATTGATAAGATGAAGCTCAGGCTCAACATCCCGGCCGACGGAGGTACTGTTGAGGCAAGAGTGGGTTCTCCTACGGGCAATCTGCTTGCTTCATTTGATGCCCAGCGTTCATCCGGCGGATTGCCCGGCGGTCCGTTTGGCGGAGCCAGGATACTTGATGGCAAAATCAGCAAACTCGGGCTTTCAGGTCCGCAGACAGTATACCTTGTTTACAGGGCAAGTTCGCTGTCACCAATCGACGACGAAACTATTTCAATGGCTAAGACAGCCGACGTCGTCTTTGTCTTTACAGGTACCGATGACCAGACCGCAGGAGAAGAGGGCGACAGACTGACGCTTGTACTTCCGGGTAATCAGTACGATCTTATTGATGCCGTAGCAGCCGTGAACCCCAATACAATTGTTATCATGCAGAGTCTTGGAATGGTTGAAGTTGAGCAGTTCAGGAATAATCCCAATGTTGCAGGTCTAATATGGAGCGGCTTTAACGGACAGGCCCAGGGTACTGCCATGGCAAGCATTGTTTTTGGTGATGCCAACCCCGGAGGAAAACTGAATGCCTCATGGTACAAATCGGTCAAAGACCTTCCTCCAATTACAAATTATAACCTCAGGCCCGGCAAGGGCGGTAATGGAAGAACCTACTGGTATTTCAACAAGGATGTGTCGTATGAATTTGGTTTCGGTCTCTCGTATACCACTTTCGAATACAGCAATTTCACTATCAGCAGGAAATCTGTTACTCCCAACGACAAGGTCAGGGTTTGTGTGGATGTGAAGAACACCGGAGGCGTTGACGGAGACGAAGTGGTTCAGGTTTACCTGAAAACACCCGATTCCCCTGCATCACTTGAGCGTCCTGCCAAAAGGCTGAAAGGTTTCAAGAGGATTACAATTGCTGCCGGCCAGACAAGGACAGTAGCGATTGACATCGACTGCTCTGACCTGTGGTTCTGGGATGGAGATAAAGGAACGATCACCTTTGACCAGGGCAGATATGTGTTTGAGATCGGAGCGTCCTCAAAGGATATAAAAGGTCAGGTTGAGACAGTTATGGCCGGGTCTTACAATCCGGTTCTCAAGACTGTTGTTGCAGAATGCGGCAAGGTCGTATTCCGACCGGGTAATACAGCACAGACCAGTGTTACTGCTGCCATGTCGGACGACAGTTTTTCTGATATCAAAAATGCCACGATCGTTTACAGGAGCAGCAATCCTTCAGTTGTGAGTGTTGATGACAAAGGCAAGGTTACGGCTAAGGAACCGGGAAGTGCTTCAGTAACTGCATTTGTGACAGTAAACGGCAAAACCCTTTCCGACAGCTATGCAGTTAAGGTAATGCCTGATCTTAAACCGGCTTCGATTACTGTTAACGGAAAGAAGATTCAGGGATTCACTCCTGACGTACACAGTTACAGTTATCTGGTTTCATCCCCATCGGCAAAGGTTCCTCAGGTTACCGTTGTCTCCCCTTATCCTGAAATCGCTGTTGATGTGATCCAGGCAAAGGCAGTTCCAGGAACGGCAGTAATCAGCCTTACTGACAAGGTTACAGTGGAGAAGAATACCTATCTTATAAATTTCGGCACAAAATCGGTCAGCGACGAGTTTAACAAGACAGCTGCCGGCCCGCAATGGCTTTGGATAAGGGGAAACCCTGCCAACTGGAGCCTGACCAAAAAAGCCGGTACCATGACAATTACCTCGGCAAAGGGCGATCTTCAGGCAGCTAATAACAATGCCGAAAACCTTCTTCTTCAGAGTGCAAATACCGACTGGACAATCGATACCAAAGTTCTTTACTCACGCAAACCTGCGGGTTTCAGTCAGAACGGCGGTGTGATAGCGTATCAGGATGATGACAACTACTTGAAACTGGTTTACGGTGCCGGCGGTGCCGGAAGAATGGGATTTGGCTCAATGGGAGGACCCGGCTCGGTGATGCTTGCGACGGAAGAGGACGGGCATTACAAGGCCAACGCCACTCTCAGTATGGCGAATGTAATTGGTGATGACAATACCCTCTGGTTGAGGCTTGTAAAGAAAGGGAGCCTGTATACTGCTTCAGTATCGGCCGACGGCAGGACATTCAGGCCGGTCGGCAGCATCAATATGCTGCTGAAGGATATCAAAGCAGGCCTTATGGTTTGTGAAGGCGCAATGGATAACCGGTTTGCACGATTCGGAAATATGCCGGGTATGCAGCAACCCGCTCAGCCAGATTCACCTTTTGAGGTTTCATACGATTATTTCAATATTAAAAATACGGGTAAGTGATGGGTTTAGGTTAGCTAAGGGGGCTGTACCCGGGATAATTCTGATATTATCTTTAGCAGCCCCCTTTTTATTTCATTATTTTCTGCTGATGACTCATTTGTTCCGCCGGATATTATTTTATGCACTGATACTTACAGGACTGATATATCTCTCATCCTCAGGTAAATACACTTCATCTGCAGAGAGCGTTTCCGGTCCGGAAGGCTACAGGGATGCAGTTCCTTACATGGGACAGTTCCTGGCCGTTGGCTCAGGCGGAAGGATTGACTTAATTGATGCTTCAGGTGCCAGGGTCAAGACTTTTAAGGAGCACAGGGGCGACCTGAACTGTGCCGCTGTTTGGGAACACCTTGCAATAGTTGCGGGGGAGGGGGGACTGGTTCTCCTTACAAGCGATGGAGAGATTTTCGATAAGTCTGAAACAGGGACAGACAAGGCCATAAACGGCATAGCTGCTCGTCGGGATATGATTGTTGCCGGAGCAGACGGAGGCACTCTGCTTGTTTCGGTTAACAGTAAATCGTGGAATATAATCGAACCGGGAGTCAGAGGCAACATTGTCTCAGTTGCGGCCGGTGCGTCGATGTTTATTGCTGTCACCGATGAAGGGGAGATTATCAAATCGGATGACGGACTGAGCTGGAAGGTAACGGACTATAACAAGGAGTATTCGGGATTTTATAAGCCATGCATGTTTCATGAAGTTCTGGCAGCAGGCAGTAATATTGTTATATGCGGAAAGCATTCTGACGGATCCCCTGCCGTTATTACTTCAACACTTGGAAATGTCTGGACCGAAAGACTTCTCAACTTCAGGGATGATCACGGTAATATTGGTTTCCTCACAAACTGTCCCAACAGTGTTGCATATGATCAGCAGCGCGACCAGTACATAATGGCATGCGACAAAGGAGAGATATTCAGTCTGCCTTCGTGCACAAAATGCAATGCCTCGGCAATCATCTCAGGCGATGATCTTCACGCCATCGCCTGCCTTGATGACATTCTGTTCTGCGGCGGCGAAGCATTCTCGGTTAATGTTATAAGATTCTGAGATTTCCTTATCTGGCACCCTTAGGCCCGTCATAATCATATCTGAACCAGTTGAATGAAGCAACACCCCCGTCGGTCTTCTCATTGTATGAATAGAGTCCGAGACGGCTTCCCTTCCAGAATCCTGCCGATGTAATGAAAGTTTCACCAATTGGTGTGAATTGCTTGTTGTCGATGCTGTAAAAGAACTGGTTGTTATTTCCCCTGATGTCGAGTTTGACTTTCAGGTATATTCTTTTTCCCTTGAACGCATTTTCAGAAATTACATTTCCGTTCTTTTCGGCATAAACAAACAGCTGTGATCCTTTTCCTGATATTCCAACAAGATTATTATTCCTTCCTCCCATGCTGCAAAGTCCGGCTTTCTGTCCGTCGGCCAGGCCGGTGACATCCAGTTCGGCAACAGCTTCGCCTGAAGTTCCCATAATTTTTTGAGTCAGCGTGTTGCGGGCTTTAAGGAAGTTTTCTGATTTTTGAGCTGTAAGGGAGAGATATCCGGGTTTTGTTGTCATAGAACAAAGGTCTTTTACCGGATTGTGGTTCCATTGCCACTGAAGTCCGGGCGAAGCAGCATTGAAATCATCATCCGACTGCGGGGCGGATATTTTGAAATCGCCCTTTATGGCAGGTTTCTTCCACACATATACAGGTTCTCCTATTCCGTTCCGGTCGATATCGACTCCGATTACAGGCCAGTCATCCTGCCATGTCATCGGCTGGAGATGCACAACCCTGCCCATTGCACCATCAGACTGGAAGTGATAGAACCACCACTCTCCGTCGGGAGTGTCAACAAGCGATCCCTGGTGGGGGCCATTGATGGGAGTGCTTCCCTTTTCGAGGACCACCTTTTTCTCATATGGACCGTAAATTGATTTGGACCTGAGTATTGTCTGCCAGCCCCTTTCCACCCCGCCTTCCGGGATACTAAGGTAGTAGTAGCCATTCAGTTTGTGTATTTTGGTTCCCTCGGCGACCGGACCGGTGTACACGGTCAGGCCATCATCAAGAAGTGACTTACCGTCGGGACTAAGTTTATGGATTATGATCGGTCCGGCTCCCACCTTGCTGTGTCCGAGATATCCGGTTCCGTCTTCATCCCAGAACGGACAGGGGTCTTCCCAGCCTGCAATTTCCTTTACTATTGTCAGTGGTTCCCAGGGCCCCGCGGCGGATGGCGCTGAACTCATGAAAAGTCCCTCGTCGGGAGTGCAGAAATAGACCCAGAATTTGTTGTTGTGCCAGCGGATGGCAGGTGCCCACGATCCCCTTCCAAATTTTTCGTTAGTATCATAACCCGGGAAGCTTATGTTGTCATAGACCTGAGAAATTATCTTCCAGTTGATCATATCGTCCGATTCCAGAACCGGCATGCCCATGAAGTGAAATTCGGAAGAGACCATGTAGTATTTGGATCCAACCCTGATTACGTCAGGATCAGAATAGTCTGCATTCAGAACCGGATTAATGAAGGTACCGTTTCCCTGATCGCCCCAGGTCCCGGTATTCTGACCGGTAAGCTGCAACATTATAACTAAGCCGGCTAACAGAAGAAGGCATTTTTTCATGATCATATTGGTTTAATGGTTATTCATCCTTTTTATACTCGAACCAGTCGTAATCGGCATAGACACTGCTTGCTTTACCGTTGCCTGTAGCATACATTCCCACGTAGACGCCGGTGAATCCGCCGACAGTTTCGGAACTCAGGTATCTGGCCATTGCCCTTATCAGCTCTTTGGGCTGGTCGCTGCCCTGCTGGCACAGAAATTTGAAGTTTGACCTTTCACCCTTTATTATCAGCTTTACCGGACCCGGTTTGAGAACCACGGCATCCGATTCGTGCACCACGTTGCCGAACCTGAGGCTGGCGACGGCAACTCGCTTTCCTCCCGATCGTTTTATAAGAATATCAAAATGAGCCCCGTTATTGAGGAGTATAAATCCTGCTTCCTCATTGGCGTTTGACGGATTGAATTCCAGTTGTGTTGAAGCAGTAAATGACAGATCCTGAACTCGTCTTCCGATGAATGTAGGTGATTTGCGGTCCTCGATTGTTTGTCCGGAGCCTTTAAGCCTTAAGAATCCTTTGCGGGATGAGAGCGAGTAATTTTCCTGAGAAGGATACCTCAGGTAATTCCAGTTCAGGTTAAACTTGCCGGAGCTGAAGTCAGTAATGGAAGGTAAGGCTTCGAAAGGCTTGAGTGGAAGCGTGGGGCAGGTCATATCTGTTGTTATTGTGCCATTACCGTTAACAACAGGCCAGCCGTTCTCAGGCCAGCTTACGGGAGCAAGGCAGGTCTCCCTTCCGATTATGTGATGAGTTCCGCCGATACTTCGGTAACCATGGAACACAATCCACCATGAGCCGTCGTGAGCCTGAATAATATCGGCATGACCGAGGCCCTGGATTGGACTTCCCTGTCCGGCTGCGTTGCAGTTGGTGAGAATAGGATTTGACGGATTTGGATTATAGGGCCCCCATATATTCTTGCTTCTGGCAATTGTTTCTGAATGAGCTTCCTCTGTTCCTCCCTCAGCGGCCATGAGGTAATAAAAGCCATCCTTGTTGTAGATATGCGGTCCTTCGGGATAGCGTCCGCCTGTTCCGCTCCACACTTTTCTTCCTTCCGACAGGAATTTACCTGTTTTAAGATCGATTTCAAAGAGGACAAAAGTTGAGGAAATTACATAGGCCTTCCCGTCGTCGTCGAAAAAGAGATCCGGATCAATGCCCTGGGCTTCGATAAATATCGGATCTGACCAGGGACCTGCAGGATCGGAGGCTGTAACATAAAAATTGCCTCCTGTTCCGACGTTGGTTGTAATCATGTAGAAAGTTCCCTTATTATGCCTTATTGTTGTTGCAAAAATGTTGAGGCCCTGGGGCAGTTGTGTTGCCCTGTCGATGCAGTAGCCAATCATTCTCCAGTTGACAAGGTCACTGCTGTGAAAAACCGGGACGCCGGGAAAATATTCAAATGTACTTGTAACCAGATAGTAATCTTCACCAACACGGCAGACGCTCGGATCGGACCAGAAGCCCTGTATTACGGGATTTCTGTAAGTCACAGGCTTGCTGCGGTCGATAACGGCTGAGAAATCATTCCCGCCCATTCCGCTGAAAGCAGGAGGACTGGTCCGGGCCGGGGGTGTCACCTGCTGTGAAAACAACATTGAGACTGTCACCGGGAAGATCATGATGAACAACAGAATTTTCTTCATAGTATTCCAGGATTATTTGATTTTGAATGTATTGAATGAATGGGCCTCCATGGTGACGGACAGCCTTTTTTTGCCTATTGTTATATTTGTCTCCCTGGGTGAATCGTCCTTGTTGCAGGCAATAACGATCAGGCTTTTATCTGGATTAAGAAAGGCGAGTATTGCAGGATTGTCACCTTCGGTTTTTACTTTTCTGGCCCCTGGCATTACATAATGACTGAAATGTTTGAGAAGGTAGTATTCGGGATTGTAAACAACCTCTTTGGTCGAACTGTTGATGCTTATCATCGAATTCTGCTTCCATCCCCACATGCTCTTGCCTGTTTCGTCGAGAACGCTGTTCCAGAAGGTGTACGTGCAAATTCCATTTTCGAAATAGTGCTTCATCAGTGAAAAGGTATACTCCGCAGCTGCCATATCGTTTGTACCTCGACCGCATTCTGTCTCCGATTGCATCAGTTTCAAATCAGGATATTTGGCATGGACGCCGGGTATTGCCTGTTTTCCGGCCCACTGAAAGCTGATTCCGGTAATATATTGAGCCACTTCCGGGTTCTGCATGATAGTGTCGATCTTTTCAACATAAGGTCTTTCGTAGGTACCGTACCAGATTTCTGCATCAGGGAATACCGATTTAATAGCAGGTCCCAGATACTTGCCAATGAAAATCCCAAGATCGCCGGCGGTCCAAATACATGAAGGGAAATTCTGGCAGGAATTCATCTCATTCTGGACGTGTACTCCAGTAATATTTATTCCTTCTTTCCTGTAACCATCGATATACTTTGTAAAATATAAAGCATATGCTTTCAGAAATTCGGGCTGCATACGGAACTGGGTTAAGCCTTCCATGCCCGTCTGTTCTTTTGTAAGTCCGTTGTCTGAGCCCGGCCGGCATGCATAATGATTGTTTGTCTTCATCCAGTATGGCGGGACCCAGGGAGACCCCCAGACCTTAAGGTCGGGCTTGTATCTCATCGCAGCCTTAATGTACGGGATTAGCGCTTCTCTGTCGCGATCGAGAGAAAAATACTTCATTTCGAAGTCATTGACTGAATCGTTAAGTGAGTAATAATTTCTTGCATAGTCGTTTGCGCCGATTGGCATACGGCAGATATTGAGCTTAAGTCCGTCGTCAGGGTCGAAGAGGTTTTTCAGGATGGCTTCGCGTCCCTGCTGATCAAGCAGCGACAAAGAGGTCCAGCCGAGTTCGTTGAAACAGATCCCGAAGCCGTCGACCATCTGTTCTTTTATGTCCGGAAGTATTGTGACTTCTGTTTTTGATTTTGAAAGACGTACCAGCCGGGCATCGGCTGAAGCCCACGGCCTGTCAGGCGTGCTTGATATCCATTCAACCTGGGCTGTAACTCTGACAGGAATGACCAGAAGTAACATCATAGCAGATAAAATCAATGTTTGAGATGTTTTTTTCATCATTAATCAACTTCAGGGATTTAGAAACTTAAAGAACAGACAAGCTGTCTTATCAGCAGGAATGACAGCTCAGGATCATAATCACAAAAGAGGCATCTCTTTCTTTTCATAGCGATGCCTGTCAAACTTGTATAATTTGGCTGGCTTATGATTAACGTTTTTCTCTTTCTCAGGCAATACGGTCAGGTAATTCAGCTTCCGGATCTTCTTTCTGAAGTTTCGGCTGTCGAGAGTTATGTTTAGAATTGATTCGAAGATATCCTGGAGCTGACGTAAGGTGAATTTCTTAGGGAGCAGTTCAAAGCAAAGCGGTTTGCTGCGGAATTCATTCCTCAGGTTAAGGAGGGCTTCCATGACGATGTGGTTATGGTCGAAGATCAGTTCCGGCAGGTTATTTACAGGATGCCAGATTGTTTTTTCGGTTATTGCACTGTCGGAAATCTTAATAAGGGAATAATACGCCACGGTGACCACTCTGTCTACCTTCACTCCGCTGGTACGCCGCAGCCATTCAAGGTCTTCAGGTGGTTTGAGCCGTCGCGGATCGCCGAAGACGGCATACTGTTTAAGGAAAATATCCTTAAGACCTGTGAGTTCAGTGAGTGTTCTTATAGCGGAGGTATCAAGATCTTCCTGTTCGGAGATAAGGCTGCCCGGAAGTTTCAGTCTGTGTCCTCCAAGTTTCTGTCCTTTTTCCTTTTCCCTCTCGATCAGCAAAACCTTCAGAGTCCCTTCACTGAAGCCGAAGATCACGCAGTCGACCGAAATATGGGGATTGAGATTCATTGAAATTTTTGTCAATCTAATTTAGGCAAAAACTTTTAATTAAACAAGCTTAGCGTAAAAAATACACTAAGGTTTTCCGGGATATGTTGCAGCACTCGTTAATAATGATGAAGGGCAGCCCATGATAAGTATGAGTTGCCCTTCAGGTCAGCATAAAGCAAGGAATTATGCCGGCATATCAGGCAGTTTGAAACCATTCAGGTACTCATGCCTGATGAGAGATGTAACGAATTCTTTCGCACTTACAACACTGGGATCAGCAGGACGCTGGCCTCCGGGTCCTCCGGGTCCGCCGGCCGGGGCACCTCCGCGTGCAGGTGCTGCTCCTCCTGCGGTTCTGGCCTGTGAACTGGCCTGGGCCATCATTCTTCCCATGTCAAAGGTCTGAGAGAATATTGAAACCCTGTCGGTGTCGGAGATATTTGTAAACATCATATTTTCACCGTCCCAGTCAAGTATCCTGTTCATTTTCTGGAGCCTCACGGCAAGTACACCCATCAGTACCATTTCGTTGAAGGGTCCTGCTTCGCCGAAATGAGATGCAATTTTGGTGCGGAGGTCGGGATCCTTGCATGCAGCCACCCAGTCGAGGTAGTGGTTGTTGTCAGGAACGGCCCTGAGCACTTCGGGCGACTTGGGAGTGCGTCCGGAGAGAAGGTAAGCGTTGGCGCCATGGCTTCCCAGGATTAGAGTATCCTTTGTTCCGTAAAGAGCGCATCCTTCACCCTGCCATGTCTTGCCTTCCGGAAGGACATCAGGCGCCATAGCGCGGAATCCTCCATCGTACCAGGTAACTTCCACTTCAGGCATCGCCATGAACGGAAGGTTAGGGCGGGACGGGAAGGTCATTTTAACTATCTGGGCATGAGGGCAGCCGTCCTTCTTCAGGGTTGTCGACTGACCCTGTGCCTTTATCGGGTATCCTAGCTGCAGAACCTTGAATACAGGGTGCATGTTATGACAGGCCATGTCGCCAAATGCTCCGGTTCCGAAGTCCCACCATCCCCTGAAGTTCCATGGTGTATAGGCGCTGTTGTATGGGCGGAAGGGCATATGTCCTATCCAGAGATTCCAGTCGAGGGTTTTTGGAACTTTCATGGTTTCTGTAGGAGTATCGAGCCCCTGGGGCCAGATAGGACGGCTTGACCATACATCCACTTTTTTCACTTCTCCGATTTCGCCTGCCCAGGCCCACGCACATGCCTGGCGAACACCGGCACCCGAGGAGCCCTGGTTTCCCATCTGGGTTGCAACGCCATACTGCTTTGCAAGTTTTGTAAGAAGGCGCGATTCGTAAATTGTATGCGTAAGAGGTTTCTCAACATAAACATGTTTTCCCAGAGTCATAGCTGTTGCTGCCGGATTGGCATGATTATGATCGGCAGTTGCAATAACAACTGCGTCGATAGATTTACCCATCTCATCGAACATTAATCTCCAGTCCTTGTATTTTTTTGCACTGGGATATTTTGCAAATGTTCCGGTCACAGGACCGTAGCCCCAGTCGACATCACAAACTGCAACAAGTTTTTCGGTGCCTGCCCTGGAGGCCATACCCATAGGACCCTGAGCGGCGGAGGCTACTTCGGCCTTGCAGATGCTTCCGATATCGCCTGATCCCTGGCTGCCTGCTCCTATCAGCGCCACGTTCAGGGTGTCGCTTGGAGCCATGTAGCCGAGCTTCTTGCCCATTGCCACACTGGGGATAATAGTAAATGCGGCTGAAGCCGCCGTTGTTGTCCTCAAAAAACTCCTGCGGGATATTGCTTTACCGCGGGAGTTGGTCTTGCCGGAATTGTCTTTTAACATATCTGAAAAATTAAAATTATGAAAAATGGTTCATTAAATTTGCCCCTGTCAGTTGTTGTCCCAGACCACTGACTTTCTGATCGGCTTTGAAAAATAGCATAAAAAAAGAATACAACAGGCACAAAAAGAGAATAATTCCCATAGTTGAAACTTTCCTTGATTTCAGGAAATAAAATGTATGTTTGAAATGTCATATTAGTTTATATAATTCACAAAAACATTCCATTGACTACAAACCTCTCCTTTTCAAGTCCTTTTCCCGGGTTTACTATATGTCTTTTTTCAGTAATGTTCATCATGCAATCCGCTGGAGCGGGACAACAAAGCCATAAGTACCCCGGCATCACCACTGAAAGGCGGGAAACTTCGGTAATACTGAATAGTTACTCCCCTGGTACAGATACTACTTTGGTCTTCCTTCCCGACTTGAATAAACTACCGGTAATTCCCGTGCAGAAAGGCAGGATTCCTGAAGTGAAATTTTCATCCACAGACCCTTGCGCCCCTCAAAACCAGATTTTGGAGGATACCCCCTGGGAGCCAACCACCGCGAAAACAGCCGGCCAGCTGCCTCCCGGTATGGAAGCTGTTATTCCTCCCCCCATACCTGATCTTGACAAATTATCAGATTTCAATTACCATGCTGCCGTATCGGTGGCCTTTGAAGGCATGCGGCTGATTTACGGGGCCATGCCTGACGAGGAAGCCAGGAAGTTTGAAGCGATATGGGCGCCGTTGTTTGACTTTCCAACACAGGAGATTATTGACTACCTCAATCGGTTGAATCCGCTCATCGGCCAGTTCCTCGCGGTTCGCGAGGTCTATGTGAGCAATCTGCAGGCGGTAACGATGGTCTTGCTCGATGCCGGATATGCCGTGGAACTCGACGACCAGGAGGCCTGGGAGAAAGCAATGAACGAAGCGGGCTTTCACGGATCGGCTTTCCAATTGCTGGAAAAAGCCATGATGGTGCTGGCCGGAAAGATAGAAGCACTCGGAAATCCTCCCAATCCGCTGGAAGCGAAATGTGCTGCCGCCGAAAACTACAAGCGGATGTTGCCCGGAATGGAAAAGCAGGGCGATCTGGGAGAGTGCTGGGCAGGCTATACCCAGAGTCCGGTGCAGGCTGAAGGGCTGGAACAGTTGTACGAACCCCTTTTCAGGCACTTGCTGAAGGTGAAGGTGAACAACAGGGAGGTTTACCAGATCATTGAGCTGAGTGATGTCGAAACCGACAATCTGGAATCAGATGAAGAGTGGCTCAACAAAATAAGGGTGCATCAGGTCGACGAGGTGGTGGCCGATGACGACAAAATCATGGAAACTCTCAATGGCGAATTCAGCCGGGTTACCTATCCTCAGATTCCGGAGTTTAAACAAACCTCCTACATGAGAATGATGATGCTGTCTGCCATGGCATCACCAGGTAACGAGGAGGAGGAAAATTACGACGAGCGCAAAGCCTTCACCAACACCTGCAATCGCTACCTTGCCCGTAAGCAGACGGCAGGATTCTTCTTCAAGAGGGCCCTACTGTGGGCTTACGGGAACAAATGGGCCAACTATCAGGCCGGTCCCGGCGGGATGATTCCTGATGAAGCTTTCGATGATTTTCTGGAAGAGATGAAGGCCGAAATGAAGGAATATCTGGATGCCGAAGGATTAAAAGGAAAAGTCAAAAAACAGAAGATCGCTGAACTCGATGAGAAATACAAGGCTCCGGGAGAGTCAGGCAGTACCGCTGCTGCTCTTCAGGATTCCCTGGCCGCGGAACAGCTGGCACGGGAAGAATCGATCGCATCGCGCCGCGAAATCATAGAATCCATTGGCAGTCAGATCATCCGGGAGCAATCGATCCGCGATCGCTTGTCAAGCGATATGTTCAATGCCAGGGATGATGCAACGCGCAAAAGCCTGATATCACAAATCAGGGAAATCGACATGCGAATCATGGGGTTTCAGTCGACCCGGCAAAACGAAGAGGATGCCATCACCACCCTTCAAACCGGGGAAACGGTGCATACCCGTCAGACATTTGATGATTATGCCAGGAAAAAATTCATTGACAGCACCCGTGCGCATGTGGCCCGGGTCAATGCCACCTGGAAGATTGCCGACCGGGTCCATCGTCAGATCAATCTTTTGCCTGAAGAGCAGAGGGAAAAGGCACGGGAACTTGCGGAAAAATTCCTGGATACCAGGGCTGTGGTTTCAGGCGACTACAAAAATGCCCTGAAACTCAGGAACGCCTTTGGCGCCCAGATCGAGGGTAATGCCGAATTCGATTACCAGATGGCCAGGGTAGCGGAATCTGAAGCCGATGAAAACGAGTTTATCGCTCAAACCACCATCATGGTGGCCGGAACCGCCTTTATGGGGGTGGGGTCTGCCGGACTGGCGCAGGTTTACGGAGCGGAAGCAGCCGCCACCATCTATGGAACGCAGGCACTGGGGGCAATCTTCGGCGGAGCTACCGGCATGATTTCAGGGGGTCCTTACGAAGGCTTGAAACAAGCCGCCATGTTCTGGTCCCCCAATGGGGCAGCCCTCGCCACATTTACCGATGCATACATTCAGGCCGGGAAAGTGAAAGGGGCCACTACCAAATCCCAGATCTTTGAAGGAATCAAGCAGGCAGGTACAGGCTACGCGATCGGACTGGGCATGCAGTGGGGAGTCAGTAAATTCACCAATTCCACCATGCAGCTTTTCGGAAAGGATAGCCGTTTGTTTAAGCCTGTGTTCGATGTGAATCCCCAAATCAGGTCCACCCTGGATAAGATGCGTACAAAACAAAGCTACACCGCCGCATCTGATGCCATCGGCAGTTTGAAAAATATGAAAAACGAACTGCAGAATCTGCGCTCAGCCAGTGTCAGGAATACGGCGCGCATACAGGACCTGGAAAAGGAAATCAGCCAGCAGGTGGCCGCCCTGAACGGGGATTATTATGCCAAATGGCAGTTCAAGTACAAACAGGATCCCGAAATCACGGCATTTTTCGACCGGTATGTGCAGCGAAATTACCGGAATATGACCCCCGATATGGTGCAGAGCCTTCAAAACAAGGGATATGTGATGGATCACATCGATTTCAAGCAGTTCAGGAACCCAACCAGTGCAGGGAGTGCCAGCATGGACCTTGACCTGGGCCCCGTGGACCGGTTCACGGGCAAAGAGCCGTCCTGGGTGATGAAAAGCGACGGCACCAGGGTGGATATCAAAACTTTCATGAACGACGCCCAGGCTTCGATGAATGAAACTTACCGTAAGATGTTTGGAATCAGCGCCCCTCTTTCAGACATGAACCTTGTCTCTTCCGCTCATAAGGAAGCCTTCTCCACCACCAAACTGCTCGACAAGAACGTTGATTTTACAACGCTGGCCTCCGACGATGTTGCAAGCATCGGAAAGGTGTTAAAAGTCAAGGTGGAAGGCATTGAAGGCAACAAATTGCTCACCCAGACCACGAAACTTCAGGCGAAATGCCGCGAAGCATCGAAGGAAATCGACAACATGCTGATGAAAAAACTGGATGCCGACCTGAAAATGGCTTCGCCCGGAAGTTTTGACCATAAGCAGATTCAGGCTCAGAAAGAGTACTGGGCCAACATGAATCAGAAAATCAAACAAATAGGCACTCAGGAAAGCGATCCGGTGGCAATCAGCCGGATAAACCGTGAGATTTCACAGGAAACCGGCGGGAAGGATGCCTCCCAGGTGATTAACGACCTGATGAGGGTCTTTGGCCGCTAAAGGAATCCCATAGTTGAAAAGTTCCTTGATTTCCGGAAATAAAATGAAAGTTTGAACTGTCATAATAGCTTAGAGTATTCACAAAAAAAATGTACAAATAATTAAATCATGAAAAAGACATCACTTATTACTTATGTTCTTGTTTTAGCTTTGCTTGTTCCGTTTGCATCTGTCGACGGAGCACCCAAGGCTAAAAAGAAGCAAATTGGTATTGCAACCTATTCCGTCAAAGGGCTCGAATCGGACATCGAGGGTTCGCTGAAGGCTCTTGCGGACTTTGGCTACAATGTTATGGAGATATCAAACTACAATGCCGGAAGCGGAAAGGTAGCCGGATATTCACCTGCTGATTATACAGCTCTGGCAGAAAAATACGGGCTGGATATCATCTCCAGCCATGCCAGGGCCAAATTTGATGCAAAGGATGTCCCGGGTACCCTTGAAGTCTGGGGAAAGCTTTTCGACGACCACAAGATAATGGGATGCAAATATGTTGTCTTCCCTATGAACACATGGTCATCCGACGTTGAAGCTCTGAAGGCGGAGTGCAACTTATTGAATCAAATAGGTGCAGAGGCCAATAAAAGAGGAATTAAATTCGGATATCACAATCACAGTATGGAGTTTGCAACAGTGCCGACCACCAATCTGACCTTCGAGGATTTTCTTATTCAGAATACCGACCCCGACAAGGTATTTTTCCAGATGGATGTTTACTGGATCACAGTTGGTGGAATGGATCCCGTTACTTATCTGCAGAAGTATCCGAACCGCTTCAGCGTCCTGCATATAAAGGATGACTATGTAATCGGAGAGAGCGGCAAGATAGATTACAAGGCTATTTTCAATCAGTTTTACAAGAATGGTCACAAGGACTGGTTTGTTGAGATGGAAGCCAAGATGACCGATGAGCAGAGGAAACAGTCTATTGCTATGATGGATATGATGAAGCAGAGGATGAGCCAGGGTGGCCAGCAGGGACAGCCTCAGGGTCCTCCTCAGGGTCAGGCCGGACAGAGGCAGGGTCCTCCCCAGGGTCAGGCCGGACAGAGGCAGGGTCCGCCCCAGGGTCAGGCCGGACAGAGGGATCCGCAGGCACAGGCTGCCATGCTGAAGGAATCGCTTGAAGGCATAAGGCTTAGTGCAGAATATCTGAAAAACGCCAGGTTCGTTAAATAACCCGGCTTAATATAAGCCAGTCAGGCCGCCCGCATATCTGAAGATGTGCGGGCGGTTTTATAATTTCAGGTCGAGTGAAAGATAGAGACCTGTCACGAATGGCCTTGAGCCGGAAGGCTGCCACCCCTGGAAGTTTGGCGAAATATTCACCCCGGGAGCAAGGGTATACTGTAATCCGATCAGGTAAAGCTGTCCCTCCCTTGAAGGATACCACGGATCCGGCTCATTGTCAGGATTAATGGATGATATATTATCAAACCTTCCGAAAATCCTTGCCTTTTCACTCAGAATAAGTGAGCCGTTTACGGTAAAAGCATGAAAATCGTGATTCTCCTGCATCCAGTGGTTTTTACGGATGTTATAGGCTGCAGACAGTGCCATGTTGCTGTTTTCATACGAGGCGATAAATTGCAAAGTCTGCTGGTTGATCCCGTTTTTTGACATGTTGTCAGCATAAAGACGCATGAATGTGCCAATCGCAGGTGTGACCGTAATTCCGGCTGTGGCCTTGAAAGTAGAATCTGACTCCAGTACCTTGTAACCTTCTCCGTTAATAATGGTGACATCAGCCGAAAGCCATGGCGTGAAATTGTAGGCGGCGCTTACTCCAAGGTCGGCTGCCGCCCCGAATTCATACAATTCATGTGCCGGTCTGTAAACATAACGGTAACCCCATTTGCTGTCGCTTGCATCATATTCGGGAAGCGGAATCATACCGCCGGTAACCGACAGTTTTCCGGTCTTGTACCTAAGGAAGGCAAATTTCAGCATGCCGCTGTAATTGGGTTTTCCGGGTGACGGACTGGCTGCATCATAAACCACCCGTGCCGAAAATGTCTTCGAAAAATTATAACTGTAACCGAAATATGCCCGGGTGAGGTCAAATTTGGTATGATTTTCACCCTCGGTGAAGGTTGTATTGAGGCTGGTGAATATCCTTGCTTCCGGTTTACCTCCCGGCTTGAAGGTTTCCTCCTGACCTGACAGGGAAAACGGAATAGAAAATAGGAAGGTTGCAGCAAGGACAAACAGGAGCTTACTTGAAGCAAGTCTGAGTGACGGATGTAATTTACCTGTAATCATAATAATACGTTTAATTTATTTATTAATCAGGCTAAGAATAAAATCACGGCTATGGCATTTTTGTCACTGCCGGCGGAGCGAAAATATGAAAAGAATTTAATGAGTAATCGCAAAGAGGCCAAACCCCCTGAAAAATACGAGTAAATACCACCATAAAAGTTGATAACAGTTTCAATATTTGCGTAATCTGTTGGCAGCAAAACAACTGCCACCAGAACCTGATGTTAAAATATTGATTATGAGTGAGGAAAGTAATAGCATCCCAAAACGTGGAAGACTTGTAATTGGCCAGGACTGGGCGTCAGTGGCCATAGGTTTCGGAATTATAGTATTCGTGATTCTTGCCGGTTATTCAATAAGTACACCTTCATTCGGGGGGAGTGCTGGTTGGAAGGGTGTGGGTGCGATAACTGAAATGTTCGGATCATCTTCGCTTTTAATCGCTGTTGGATCAACACTGTTGATCTTCGGAATTTTCTCTGCAATAGGTGTCTATTTGAGCGGCGATTCATTAAGAAAATTTGTCATGGGATTTGCTGCCGTCTGCCTGCTTACATTTCTTGCACAGTTTCTTTCATCCTTTGCAGGTTTCAGGAACCTGGGTCTCGAAGCTGTTCTTTTTTCACTTATCCTCGGGCTGATTATAGGGAACGTGTTCAGACTTCCCGACTGGATTCGTTCCGGGGTTCAGACAGAGCTTTTTGTTAAAATAGGACTTGTACTGCTCGGCGCCACAATTCTGTTCAAGGATATTATGACAGCCGGGACCTTTGGCCTTTTGCAGGCAGTTATTGTAGTGATTACAGTCTGGTATTTCACCTTCTGGGTTTCGCGCAAAATGAAGGTCGATGACGAATACTCGACAATGCTTGCAAGTGCAGTTTCAATATGCGGAGTTTCTGCTGCAATTGCAACTGCAGGGGCAATCAACGGTGATAAGAAAAAGCTGTCTTTCATAATTTCGCTTGTACTCATCATAGCCATCCCGATGATGATCTTTATGCCGATTATTGCCCGCTGGATCGGGTTATCAGATGTGGTCACCGGCGCCTGGCTTGGAGGAACTATCGATACTACCGGGGCTGTTGTGGCCGCCGGAACAATCGCCGGCGAAACAGGGCTTAAGTATGCCACCATTGTAAAATTCTCTCAGAACGTCCTCCTGGGTCTGGCGGCCTTTGCAATTTCAGTTTTCTGGACCTATCGTGACAAGTCAAATAAAAACGGAAGGAAAGTATCGGCCTCCATCATCTGGGAACGTTTTCCCAAATTTGTTCTCGGTTTTATCATGGCCTCCATAATCTTCTCGTTTCTTATTAGCCCTGAGACAGCCAAGGCCTCCGGCAAGGTAATCAAGTCATTCAGCACATTCTGGTTTAATCTGGCTTTCATAAGCATCGGGCTCGAGACCAGATTTGCCGACCTGAAAGCAATGGATAATAAGAAACCGTTTTATGGATTTCTGGTAGGGCAGGGATTTAATATATTCTTTACTTTACTGGTTTCTTATCTGCTTTTCCAGGTTATAGGGCCAAAATAGTAAAATACTGTTTATGGATTATTGACTGCAGAGTTCATTATTCCGTGTTATTGTCTTGAAACAATATGGAAGCAGCCCTGCTGTTTCTCATAGGTAGCCCAGCATTTCCTTTCTTTCCTCAGATCATAAATGACCTCTGCAAGAGCTTCTTTCATGTACCATTTATCGCATTCTGTGACACGGAATTTTCTGATTGAGAAACGGGCATAGGAGATGTCGAAAGCGTTGCCGTTGAGGTGCGGACTGTTCTCAGAGGCATTCATGTTTGTTTTACCAAGTCCCTTTATATTCTCTGAGGTCCTTGTCATTGAAGTAATTATGAACCTCGATCCTTTCAGTCCTTCTTTCCCGATCTTCTGCCTGTATCTTCTCCCGATTTCATTAAGCAGTCTCCTGCTGTCGCGTGTCAGATAGGGATAGCTATGCTTCATGCTTTCGATCCTGAAGTTACTGCCACCCCTTACCCTGACCAGTTGTCCGGATAAAACTCTCTTTGTAAGATCGTTCTCGTCGTTACAGATCCTGATACCTGTGAGCCTTGCCTGTGCCGAGTAATCAGGGATCCTGTCTGTCAGCTTCCTGCTGTACACCTGCTGGTGGTTCCTGCACTTCTTGCTGAAATAGGAGGCCACAAAAGCCCTGTTGGACTGAGGTAGTAAAATAAAGCACAACGAAAAAACACCAAACAGGAATCCCCATACTTTAAGCCTGTATTTTTTCTTTAAGCGTATCCTCCTCATAAACTTCCTGCCTCAGTGACGCCATAAAAATAGCTTCAATACTGTGCACACGGCAGGAGAGATATTCACAGATTTTGAAATGTATCAACAATTCATGCTGGCCGGGGACTGAAATTTCAGACAAGAGCTGACACAACGTCTTCCATAAGATTCAGGAGCAATTTCCCGCCATGTCCATAAGTCTCCCTGGTGCATGTTATCTGAGTCTTCAGCCCGAGGCTGTGGTCAGATTAAAAAGATCGAATTACAGCGTCCATCCCTTGCGATACTCGTAGTGGAAGAAGTTATTGGCTTCGGGAAGGTTGGTGATCTTCATGTTCTTTCCGTCGTACTCCAGGGTTGTATTGGACCTCTGGGTGAGGACAGCTATGTTTGTAAGCAGCATTATCTCGGTTACCCTGGCTGCCCATGAGAAATCGTTGCATGCTTTCTTCCCATTTACAATAGCCCCGATCCAGTCCTCAAATATATCTCCGGTTCTTTCAAGCCATGGGTCAGGTCCCTTGAAATCAGCATCGGCCGGTACAAGTGACGGCATCTGGGCGTTGCCTCCCATCATGATTCCCTTGTCGCCATAGAAGACTGTTCCCACGCGTCGGCCAGGTTCAAGTTTCTCAGGGCGTTCTGGCAGAAGTCCGCCGTCGGTCCATTTGACTTTAACAGGAGGCATATAACCTACACCGGGACTGAACCGTTCCGGGAATTCATAGGTCACTGTCTGGGCAAGAGGCAGGTATTCACTGTTGTATGGTGTGGAAGTTGCCTGTATCTTTGTCGGGTACTCAAGGTTGAGGGCCCACAGCGGAGCATCATAGATATGAGCTCCCATGTCGCCCATGGCGCCTGTTCCGTAGTCCCACAGGCCGCGCCATACAAAATGGCATATCTCGGGATTGTAAGGCTTCTCTGGTGCAGGCCCAAGCCACACATCCCAGTTAAGGTTTTTAGGTACTTTTACTGCAGCCGGACGCTGTATGTCGCCCTGGGGCCAGTAACCTATCGGCCTGTCGGTGAACATCTGCACTTCCCTTACATTGCCTACAACGCCTGCCCGCACCCATTCAACAACCCTGCGGGTCCCTTCGCTGGCATGTCCCTGGTTGCCCATCTGTGACACTATATCATATTCTTTTGCCAGTTCAGCCAGTTTACGGCATTCATAGATAGTCTTGGCCATTGGTTTTTCAACGTACACATGTTTCTTCTGCCTCATGAAGGCCGAAGCAATGGGGGCGTGACTGTGGTCTGTTGTGGCGATAAGCACTGCATCGATTGAAGGTTCCTTATCGAGCATTTCGCGCCAGTCGGAATATTTCTTTGCCCTGGGGTAACGAGCAAACACATAGCCGGCATACTCCGAATCCACATCACATAAGGCGTAGATGTTGGCAAGTTTCCTCGGCGGTCTCTGAGGCTGCCCGCCCGGGAAGTTCTGGGGAACTCTTCCTGCCTGTGGGGGAGCACCCTGCTGCCTTTGCATCTGAGCCATACGGGCGGCACGTTCGGCCTCCTGCCTGGCAATCTCTGCCTTGCTTAAAGGCTGTCCGGTCCTGGTTCGCTGCGGCCGGTTAACCTGAACTTCCGGATCGCATATATTGGCAATGTCACCGGCACCCTGGGCGCCGATGCCGATACCAGCAACATTAATAAGATCGCTGGGAGCCTTCTGGCCGCTTCCTGCCATCACATGACGCGGGACTATCGTAAACGCAGCAGTGGCAGCACCGACAGTGCCAAGGAATTTACGTCTTGAAAGATTTTTGCTTTTTGAGGGTTTCATCGTGAGGGGTTTTGGTTAATTATCCCTAAAGTTATTAAAATCCTTTGTGAATTATATTCATTATAAGGAGAACAATGAGCAAAACTGTTTTGTAACATATCCTTTCAGGAATCGCCCTTGAGACTTCTTTTCCTGCCTTCCTCCTTTGCATGCTTTATGCTTACATTAAGCTCGAATCCTATGAGGATTGCAATTGAATTCAGGTAAAGCCAGAGCATAACTACAAGGAGGGTTCCAAGTGAGCCGTAAAACTTGTTGTAAAGCCCGAAATTATTCACATATGCTGAAAATCCCAGGGATGAAAGAATAAAAAGTATTGTTGCTGTCGTAGAGCCTGCAGAGAAAAACCTGAAATCTGTTTTTCTTGCAGGAGCAAAATAGTAAAGGAATGAAATGGCCAGGAAAAGAAGTAAAACCACTAATATCCATTTAGTGAAGATAAGGAGAGAAATAACTATATTTCTTTCAATGACATGAAGTTCAACCAGACTGTCAAGTCCCTGTTTGCCGAATATTACGATGAAACCGGCAAGTGAGAACATGAATACTATTATTAGCAGCAGCACAAGGGATATTTTGCGCTGATTAACCCACGACCTTGCCTGGAAGCTGTGTGCGGAAACCACAAATGCATTTATGACCGCATGGATCCCGTTTGTGGAGAACACTATTGTGGCAAACAGCATTATAATAAGAAGTCCCTCGCTTTTCCTTGTCACAATATCAACTATCGACGATTCAAGGAACCTGTACACGTTTGCCGGCAGGATATTCTCAAAAAGCCGGATCATTTCCTGTTGAAAATTAGGAATCGGAACGAATGGGATCAGGCTGAAGAGAAAAATCGAAGCCGGAATCATGGCCAGCAGGAGGTTAAAGGCTATGGAAGAAGCCCTCGTGACCATCACTCCCTTGCGAAAGCCTTTCGCTATGAATGACAGAACATCACTTATTGGAACTCCGTCAAACCCGGGCATTACAAGATTTTCGAGCCAGTCCTTTCTCTTTGGTGTTATTATCCACGGGAGATTCATCCTTGGCATAATTCTTATTGTTCTTTCATCAGATTAATTATCAGTAAGATAATGTCGCGATCAGATGCCGGTCCAATAACCAAATGTAGTGTTTAACTGCAGAAAAATCAACTTTTTCACACGAATTGAGCTTTTGCAGCATCCGGATGACTAAAATCACTGAAAATCGGGTTGTGTGCAGGCCCATGGGCGCTGCCCGTCCTTAAGGCTGCCAATGATACAAAGCCCCGCTTGGGGCGAAATAAATGGACTAATTGGAATTTTTGTTATAAAGTGGTTGAAATAAAAGGTTTAAATTTGTATAAATACAGGTTGTATTATTAACCAAATTCCTGAAAAATGAAGAAATGTGTGATTCCTCTGGTGATTGCATGTACATTTCTTGTTGCCGGTGTACAGGATGCTCTTTCCCAGGGTCCTGCTGGAAGCCAGGATCCTTCGATGAACTTTATCAAGGTTAACCTCACGGCTCCCCTGATAAAGAACTATTCGCTTCAGTATGAGAGAGTCCTTTCAAGGAATTTCTCTGCAGCTTTGTCCATCAGGTTCATGCCTGAAACAGGTTTGCCCTACAGCGACCGCATAATTGATCTCGCTGAAATTACCGACCCTGATGAGAAGGAGATCATTGAGAATCTTCTCGTAAGCAACTTTGCGATCACTCCTGAGGTCAGGTACTATATGGGGAAAAAGAAATATGGTACCGGTTTCTACCTGTCACTCTTTTACAGGTATGGCAGTTTTACAATGGCAAATGATGCCATTGATTATGAGCCGGAGGAAGGAGATCCGGTAAATCTTGACCTGACAGGCGAAGTGACTGCCCATACTGGCGGACTAATGATAGGCAGTCAGTGGGCCCTGGGGAAATTCATGTGCCTCGACTTCTGGATACTCGGACCTCATTTCGGCATTAGTTCGGGAAGTGCCGAGGCTTTGTCTTCAGAGGAACTCCCACTGGAGGATCAGCAGGATATCAGGAATGAAATAGACGATGCTCTCAGGGATGCTGACATTCCAATGCTCGATTACACAATCACTACTTCAAGCAACAGGATCAACGTTGATTTTGATGGCCCATGGGCAGGAATCAGGTTCGGACTTTCTCTTGGAGTAAGATTCTGAACTGAACAGGACAAGACAACCATAATTCACGGACCGTAATGGCCGATCCGGCCACCTGGAGGCGGAACAGTCAGATATCGCCGTTTTTAGTTAAGTTCGCATTTAATTAAAAATTCTGCATTGGCCGAAGGACTTTTCGAATACAGTCTCTGGGGATTATTTCTTGCCAGCTTCCTGGCTGCAACTGTTGTGCCTTTTAGCTCGGAGGCTCTTCTTTCATTGCTGATTGCAACCGGCACTGATGTCACATCAGCAATTCTGGTCGCAACAGCGGGAAACTGGCTCGGGGGATTAAGCAGTTTTGCCATTGGTTACCTTGGTAAATGGGAGTGGATAGAAAAATACCTGCGGGTAAAGCGCGAAACCATCGAAAAATGGCATGACAGGCTCTATAAAAGGGGGGCTGTGTTTGCATTTTTCAGCTGGCTCCCTGCAGTGGGAGATGTGTTTTCGGTCGGACTTGGGCTGCTTCGGTCGAATATTCTTATCACAGCCTTCTCAATGCTGGCCGGCAGGTTTATCCGTTACCTTATATGGGGCTGGCTCACCGGACTTGTATTTTGAATACTGTCACCTTAATTATCTATCATTTTGAGCCTTATATCCCTGATCGCTCCGGTTGTCTTGTAGGTTGTTATTCCGAACGGTACTGAAGATTCCACTTCAGACCGCAGTGAGAGCCTTGATTTACCGATTGTGAAATCAACCAGTTTTTCATCGGCAACCCATGCTTCAACTTTGTCTTCAGTAACTCTCAGCCTGACGTCATACCACCAGCCTGTTCCAAAACCGTATACAATACCGGTGTGGTTATTGGCAGCATCATATCCATCAATGCAGCTGAGTCCCGAAAGAGCTCCCCTCCAGCCTCCGAGCACAAGTGTCAGAAAAGAGTCTTTCACCGGGAAGGTCAGTCCGCAAAAGAAGTCGTTGCCGTTTACCCGTTTTGCACTCAGGGTAACCTCGTAACCTGTTTTTGGAAAATCACCTGTCCACCTGATGCCTGAAATCACCTCCCCCTTTCCGATTATAATGCAACTGTCGGCAACAGAAACATCTCCATGTCCCCGATAGTCCAGAACCTGCCAGTTATTAAGCGATACACCGTCAAAAAGTATCTTTTCTTCAGGTATGTTATTGCTGAAAGAGGCAATCAAAACGGCCAGGAAAATAACCAGAGTGTTCATATGAATCCAAGATGTGGTTGAAAATACAGTAATCTTATTCCTGACAAAGATACCCTGAAAAACCTTCTGTGCGACTCCGGTCTTCCTTTACCCCAGCTCACACGATACGTTTGATTTGTGATGCGGTAGTTTTCGAATCAAAATCAGGAACGGGCTGCAATTGAAAGTATCAGGATTGCAATTCGTTTAAAAACAGACATATGTAGAAATATATATATGGTGTAAATTTCGAACAAAAAAAAGAAAAAACAATCTGTAGTATTTGCATTTCAGATTTATGTTTATATTGGCAGCCTTTAAATTTTTAAACCTGGTTAAAATAATATCATAAGTATGCTGCTTCATCAACAGTTTGTTCGGATGGCCAAAAAATATGGTAATAAGATCGCCATTATTGACAAAACCCGGGGAACGAGTACACCATATTCAAAAGCACTGATCGGTGCACTTATTTTAAGTTCGAAGTTCAGGAAGTATGAAAAGGGTTTTATTGGAATCATGATCCCTACATCAGCAGGGTGCGCTCTTGCCACTGTTGGTGCGCTGATGAGCGGCAGGATACCGGTGATGATTAATTATTCGACTGGTGCTGAAAGCAATGCAAGATATGCCCAGAAGAAATGCAGATTCAAAACAATTATTACATCGAAGGCTCTGCTTGAAAAAATCAACTGTCCGGTAATTGAAGGGATGGTATTGATAGAGGACATCATGGCTGGCATTACGACAGGCGACAAATTAAAGGCAGCCCTGATATCGAAGCTTACGGTAAATTTTATACTCGGGAATATCCATAAGGGTGATGAAAACGACACTGCTGTAATCCTTTTTACCAGCGGAAGCGAAAAGGATCCAAAGGCCGTTCAGCTGACACATAAAAATATAGTTGCAAATATTGAGAGTTTCGGGGATTATGTTGGTATAAATTCAGAGGATATAATCCTGGCCAATCTTGTATTTTTTCATGTATTCGGATTAACAGTTAACCTCTGGGTCCCCCTGTATTATGGCATGACTATGATAACATATGCCAATCCTCTTGATTTCCAGACGATCTGCAAAATTGCCCGGGAAGAGAAGCCTACCATAATGGTTGGCACGCCCAGTTTCTTCTGGGGTTATCTTCATAAATCGGAACCGGGAGATTTTAAAACGCTGAGGCTGATGGTTGCCGGAGCGGATAAGTGTCCCGATACCCTGCGTGCAGGTTTTAAGGAGAAACACGGGGTTACCCTGCTTGAAGGTTACGGAGCGACGGAAACGTCTCCGGTGATTTCGGTGAACTCGCTTAAGTACAACAGACCCGGAAGTACAGGAAAAGTTATTCCCGGCATTGAGGTCAGAATTGTGAACCCCGAAACAGGAGACTCATGTAAAACAGGTGAGGTCGGAATTATTCTTGTCAAGGGAAACACGGTGATGAAAGGATATTATAACGACCCAGAACAGACTGCCGAAGTCCTGAAGGACGGATGGTACAATACCGGCGACATGGGATTCCTTGATGCGGAGGAATTTCTGTGGCATGCCGGCCGCTTCAAGAGGTTCACGAAGGTTGGGGGGGAGATGGTTTCACTTGTAAAGGTTGAGAATGTTCTTGAGAAATATCTGCCGCAGGGAGTATCCTGCTGTGTTGTTGAGGTAATGAATGAGAAAAAGGGATCTTCCATAATAGCAGCTGTTTCCGGGGAGATTCACAAAACGGAAATCCTCAGAAAAATGATGAATGATCTGCCGGTTATAGCTTTGCCGAGGGATTTTGTTTTCCTCAGTGAACTCCCAATGATGGGAACCGGAAAGATTGATTTCCGCACCGTTACAAAAATGGTGCAGGAGAAAATAGCCTCTGAAGGCACTTAGGGCTTACCTTGCGGTCTTCTTTTACACAATAAGAACTGTCCGGCCTGAATAATTAATCCAGCCTGATTACTTCATCCCGAAAATAAGGGGGAAGGCAAATACCACAAATACTATCCATGCAAGGTAAACCGGCAGGTATCTTGAGACGGTCATTTCAACAATCCTGAACTCCCTTTTCCTGAAGTTTATCCTGAACAAACCTGCCATGATCATTATAAGGTTGATCAGAACAAGGATGTTTGATACCAGGATTGCCAGACGGTTTGGAGTCAGACCGTATTCTCCCAGCCTGTAGAATATTGCTGACAGCGCTATAAGATCAATTATTATCGTTACAACTGACAATATGAACAGGGTTATTGAATTGAATCTCTGATTTTTAATCACAGATGTTCCTGAGACGGAAAAGATGATTATTACCATCACCCCCAGAAGCAGAACATTGAAAATCAGAAGAAACTCACGATCGTTGTACGGGTCCTTTCCGGTAAGAATCATTGTAATAAGGAATACTATCAGGGTGATAAGAACAAGCGGGCTGAAAATACCGGCGATAAGGGGAGCGATTTTGCTTACAAGGGCCGGGAACTTGCCGATAAGGAAGGCTGCGACAACTGGTGCTGCAACCGCTCCTGCAAGAACGATATTTTCGGCATAGAACTCTGTGATATCCAATCCGATAGAATTGAACAGGCCTACGGTGATAAGTGTCAGAAAGCCTCCACCTGCAGCTATAAGCGCAAAGGTTATTGCAAGATCGCCGTTGTGTCTTATAAAATCTATCCGTTTATCGTGGTCCCCGAGGTCAAAGCCTGACCAGGCAATCCCATAAATAAACCACATCAGCATGGGCAGATGAATGTAAGCAAGAATGACTGCGTCTCCGGGGTCGCTGGAGGGCAGCAGATTGCTGTAAAGTGCAGGAATCAGAAAGGCCACTGCGGTGATTATTATTCTTTTTGGTTCTGAGATCCTGTTTATAAGCATTGTATAAAGAGTCAGTCCGAAAAAGATAATGATGGCAGCATTTTTAAAGTAGAAGCTGTCTTCATCGCTGAGGGAAAATATTGTCGGGATTTTAATAAGAAATGCAGCAAGCAGGCCTGTTGCAATTACTATCACTATTTCCCTCAGGGTGAAAGTCTTCATAATGTCGGGCTTTACGTCATAATCAAGCCTCGACTTCCAGAACTTTGCTGCGTCTGTGTTTTCTATTTCGTGGAATAAACCGTCAAATGCAGTTCTGAAGGCTTTGCGGTCATTGCGGTAGAGTCCTTCAAGAATCTCCGGGTTGTCCAGGTTGGCTTTAATTTCGTAAGCCCAGTTGGTTTTGGTTTCGGTGTTCATGGCTTTTTAAAATTTCTGAAGTACAGATTAAAGTCGATCGGTAAGAATTCACTTATATTCAGTGGTTCCTTATAAGGTCTTCAAGAGCATCAAGGTGCTGTCGGAACCTGACAGCTCCCTCTTTGGTTATGGCGTAGCTTGTATTGGGCTTCCTTCCTATAAAGCGTTTCTCCATCATGATCAGACCCTTGTCTTCCAGTGCTTTCAGATGACTGGCAAGGTTGCCGTCGGTGACGCTGAGGGTTTCCTTCAGGCTGTTGAAGTCGTATGAATCATTCACCATCAGGATTGACATGATACCAAGGCGGACCCTGCTTTCGAATACCTTATTCAAACCGGAAATGATATCTTTCATTTTGGAACGATTTGACTATGAAAGCATGAATCGTCTTTCAGAACTTTGGCCAGACGCACTGATACTGTTATATTGAAAACTTTTATGATGGCTTTATGCTTCATATTTCCTGTACATGAAAAGTCCGTATACAGTATGAAGGATTCCAAATCCGATAATCCAGAATATTAGTCCCTGAGCCGGGAACAACGCAGCAAGGAGGCCGGTAGTTATTTCGAGAATACCCAGATAAAATATTTCTCCGTAAGTGAATTTACCTGCGCTGATGAGTCCGAGTCCGTAAAAAATGAGAAACACCGGGATGATCAGCTGAATGTGGTTCTGGAAGAGAAGTATTAGTGCAAATAATCCACCGGTCACCAGGGGAAGGAACAGACTGGCATATAGCCGTTTCGATACAGGTGTCCATAGACTCACACCCGATCGTCGTGCTTTCCTGACCGAGAAGCCGGTGGCTGTGATAAGGGATAGGAGCAGGACAGACACCGCAATAGTTATCATTTTCAGATTGATAATTTCAGTCTCCTGTCCCGGCAGATTGCTGAAATAATCATAAAGGCTGATATTCCCGTTGTTGAGAACAAAAAAACGCACAATCAGGGCACCTGCAATTGCAAAAAGTCCCAGGAAGACACCTGAAAGACCGCTCAGCGAAAGGAATCTGGTTGATTCCTCCATGATTTTCCTGATTGTTTTAAGATCCTCAGCGGATGAAAGTTTGTTTTCCATAATGAAAGTACTTTGAAATGCAAAGTAAAATTAAAATAATGTGATGTGCAAATTTTTCTTGGAAATGATTTCGGAAGCATGGTCATCCCGCGTCCCGGTCCATAGGGAAAGGCGAATCAATCAACGGGCAAAAGAATGTTCCAAGGATAAGAAAAGTTAACCGGACTTCGGGATGCGGGATCTCAGACAACAGGCAGAGCAAATGAAAAGGATACTCCCGTTACCATTCCTGTTTTGTGCGAAAGACACCCAAAGTTAAGATGAGTTTAATATTTCCAGGACCTTCTGCTGTACCAAACATTAATTCAACCTATTCCGACACCTGGGGTGTCTTCTTCCAGTAGCCCGGGTCTCGCCCCGGGTAGAGAGCACCACGCACCATGTACAACCCCGGAGGGGTTGACTTTCAATTACATATAAAATCTGAAGGCCACCCCTCCGGGGTCGGACTGGTATTATTGCCCCTACCCCGGGGTGAGACCCGGGCTACTGGAAGGCCAGCCCTCAAGGCTGGAGATCCCGGTTACTGCTCATACCATGACGAACAAACATCTAAAAAACACAAGTCGAGACGCCCAATTTTTCATTAAAACTTTACATTATAGATTAGCTATCTGCCAGTTATCCTTTTGGGTTCATAAAAGCCTCACAAAACAGGAAAAGGATACTCCCTTTACCACATCTGCATAGGGTAACTGTCTCAATGTAGGGTTCAATACTAATTGTTATAGTGGTTTATAAATTAAAGGGAATATTACTTCAAACTTGGATATGAGTAACTTTTAAGTTACCTTTGTGTCATGATTTTGACTCATGGATAAAATCAGAGAAATAATAGCTTACAAAAACTACTTTGAGGACTTTTTGACCGCACAGCCTGTTTAAATACAGGACAAGATATTCAATATTTTAGAAGCTATTGAAACTCTGGAGAGAATTCCGACTACTTACTTAAAGCAAATATCAGGTTCAAGCAGACTTTACGAGGCTCGAATTCAATTAGGGTCAGACATTTGGCGTGTTTTCTGTTTTTTTGACAGCGGAAAACTGGTAATCCTTCTTAACGGCTTCCAGAAAAAGACACAAAAAACTCCAAAAAGTGAAATTACAAAGGCAGAAAAATTAATGAATGAGTATTATGAAAGCAAAAAACGTCAATAGAGAAACCTCTGCATGGTCGGAGATCAAAGACCGTGTTTACGGAGAAAAAGGTACCGAAAGACGCGACAATCTTGAGAGAGATGCTGAATCGTTTAAAATTGGACTTTTATTAAAGAAAGCCCGTGAATCCAGACACATGACACAGGAAGAACTGGGACAAATTATTGACAAGAAGAGAGAATACATTTCCCGTGTGGAGAATAATGGCAGCAATATAACACTAAGTACTCTTTTCGAAATAGTAGAGAAAGGACTTGGCGGAAAAGTAAATATTTCAATTGAAATCTGATAGAAAATTAAATACGCCGTCTGTTACCCCTCACTTTGTAAATGCAGCTTACCAGGATGCCGTCCTCATGGATAAAGCCTTTCAACAATCCATTGCTCATTTAAATCTTTCCTTGAGTAAAGGATTCTGTCGTGCAGCCGGTGAGGTCTTCCCTGCCAGAATTCAATACTTGACGGCGAAAGACAGTAGCCGCCCCAGTGAGGGGGCCTGACAACCGGTTTGCCTTCAAAAAGCTTCTCTGTTTCCCTTACTCTCTCTTCAAGCAACTCCCTGCCAGGCAGCAGTCTGCTTTGATCCGAGGCTATGGCAGCGATCTGGCTTTCCCGGGGCCGGCTTGAGAAATACTCATCTGATACTTCTTCAGGCAGCTTATGGATCTCTCCTTCAATTCTTATCTGACGGAACAGCTCATTCCAGAAGAATGTCATGGACGCATAATTGTTGTCCCTTAGTTCTATTCCTTTCCTGCTCTCGTAATTTGTGAAGAATTCAAATCCCCTTTCATCAAATCCCCTGAGCAGGACAATCCTTCCTGATGGTCTCGCATCCGGTCCCGCTGTCGCCAGGAATGTCGCATTCGGGGTGCCGGCGATTTTCCTTTCGGCTTCCGCCATCCACTTTTCGAAAAGGTCCAGCGGATTCCCGGAAAGATTTTTCTCATCCAGGCCATCTGCTATATATTCTGTTCTTGAACTGACAATGATTTTTTGCGTGGGTTTCATAAATCCGTTGATTATAGTTGTTCAGGTATGTTTTAACAAATGTTTTGACTTAATTGTTTGTTGATCTCCATTTTTAATTATGCCATCCCTGCCCTGGGAAGGATTCATACAAGTGACATCCGTAGATTAATAATATAAACTTAAACGGTAATAAAAATTAATAAAATATAGATAAAACATGCAATAGATTAATTGATATGAAATAAAATCTCAAAATAATTATAAATATTAAATAATAAATAGATTTATTTGTTAGTTTTGCAATTGCCGGATCGATTGATAATGGGGCATCCGGGATGGAGGATAATTCAATTTAAAAACAGGCATATGTGTGGTATAGTTGGTGTTTTTGATCTTAAAACTGATTACAGGGAGCTGAAGCCTGTGGTTCTGAAGATGTCAAAAAAGGTCCGTCACAGGGGGCCCGACTGGTCAGGGATATTTTGCTGCGAAAAGGCCATCCTGGCCCATGAGCGATTGTCGATTGTAGACCCTGAATCAGGGGGCCAGCCCCTGACAAGCACTGACGGCAACCTGATCCTTTCGGTCAACGGAGAAATATATAATCATCAGGAAATCAGAAAAAAATATGAAGATACCTGGCAGTTCAAAACCAACTCCGACTGTGAGGTTATACTTCCGTTATATCACGACAAAGGCCCTGCTTTCCTTGAAGAGATGAATGGCATTTTTGCTTTTGCCTTGTATGATAAGGAGAAGGACAGTTACCTGATTGCCCGCGATCATATCGGGATCATTCCCCTGTATATTGGCTGGGATCAGCATGGGAATTTTTATGTTGCTTCCGAACTGAAAGCCCTTGAGGGTGTTTGTAACAAGATTCAGGAGTTTCTTCCCGGCCATTACCTGTACAGCAGGGATGGGGTTATGACACGCTGGTACAAGCGCGACTGGATGGAATATGATGCTGTCAGGGACAATCCAACTTCGATTGAAGAGCTGAGAGTTGCGCTTGAGAATGCGGTTCATCGCCAGCTTATGTCGGATGTTCCCTATGGAGTACTGCTTTCAGGGGGACTGGATTCTTCAATTATCTCAGCTGTCGCCCGGCGGTATGCTCCGAAAAGAATTGAAGCCGGTGACAAGGTTGATGCCTACTGGCCAAGGCTTCATTCATTTGCAATTGGTCTGGAAGGTTCGCCCGACCTGGCAGCATCGGGAAAAGTGGCCAGGCATATCGGCACGGTTCACCATGAGATTCATTTTACACTTGAGGAAGGGCTAAATGCACTAAGGGATGTAATTTATCATATAGAAACTTACGATGTGACGTCGGTAAGGGCATCGACACCGATGTATCTTATTGCTCGTGTAATAAAGTCGATTGGAGTGAAGATGGTGCTTACCGGTGAAGGGGCGGATGAGATCTTTGGGGGATATTTGTACTTTCATAAAGCTCCTGATCCTCAGGCCTTCCATGAAGAGACTGTCAGGAAACTCAGCAAGCTTCATCTTTATGATTGCCTCAGGGCAAATAAATCTCTGGCTGCCTGGGGTGTTGAAGGCAGAGTCCCTTTCCTCGACAAGGAGTTTCTCGATGTTGCCATGAGAATCAATCCTGTTGATAAGATGGCTTCAGGCGGGAGGATTGAAAAATGGGTGCTCAGAAAGGCTTTTGAAGATTATCTTCCGGCCGAAGTTGCCTGGAGGCAGAAAGAGCAGTTCTCAGACGGGGTGGGATATAACTGGATCGACACTCTCCGCAAAATATCCTCACAGGAAATAACCGACGAACAGCTGAAGAATTCAAAGTACCGTTTCCCTGTAAATCCTCCGCTGTCAAAGGAAGAGTATCTGTACCGGTCAATATTTGCCGAACATTTCCCGTCCGATTCCGCTGCAGCATGCGTTCCCTCAGTCCCGTCGGTGGCATGCAGCACGGCAGAAGCGCTGGCCTGGGACAAGAAATTTCAGGAATTCATCGATCCCTCCGGCAGGGCGGTTAAGAATGTCCACCGTGATTCGTACAAATGACCTGGATCGGTATTCAGTAATCGGTAATCAAGCCGTGTGCCGCGTACCGACTAACCAGCAACTAAAAGCCAGTTGGTAGTCAGGGCGTTAAGGAGTTAAGGCGTCAAGGCAGGCACGAAGCTTTCAGCCCTGTGCCCTTTGCCCTGCACCTTTCTAGATTGCCGATCCTCCTCTTTCTCCCGTCCGTATCCTGATGCATTCCTCGAGCGGGGTAATGAATATCTTTCCATCACCCACATGTCCCTCCAGACCATTTGTCTTTGCAGACTTGAGGATTGTATTTACCGTGATATCGACGAATTCATCATTGACAGCTATTTCTATCTTGATCTTCGGAATTAGATCAGGGACAATTCTCTGACCTCTGTACATTTCCTCAATCCTTTGCTGTCCGTGACCGGATACCCGGCTTACTGTTATCCTTGTAATTTCGGCAGCAATAAGTGCTTCCCGAACCTTGTCGAGCTGCACCTCCCTTATAATTGCACTTATGAGTTTCATTTTACTTCATTGTTATTAGTTAATCATTAGTTTGTTAGCCGCACACCGCGAACCTCGTACCGCGCACCGCACGCCGCGTCCATTTCTAGCTTGGATTCAGCATTCCGTATCCTCTTTCTCCATGGTAAGTCCTGTCGAGACCTGCCATTTCATCATTGCATGTTGAACGGAATCTGACGACCTTATCAAGAAGGAAGATTATAAGAAACGTCATTCCTCCTGCAAAGGCTATAGCGATCAGAACTGCCAGGGCCTGAACACCGAGCTGGTTCCAGATTGTCCAGGTTCCGTCGCTGGCTGCAGCAGCGGCTTCGGCCATCCAGGATTTTCTTATGAAGAATGTCAGAAACAGAGCTCCCATGATTCCGCCCACTCCATGGATGCCGAAAGCATCAAGACTGTCATCATAGCCCAGCCTGTTTTTAATCTGAATGGCCATGTAGCATGCTGCTGAGGCGATTACTCCGAGTATCATGGCGCCGTACGGCTGTACAACACCGGCTGCAGGGGTAACAGCAACAAGTCCTGCCAGGATGCCGCTTGCAAAACCAAGCGCTGTTGCTTTTCCTTCGTGATGAAAGCTTTCGATGATTATCCATGCGAGTGCTCCCGATGCTGCCGCAACCTGCGTGGCAGTAAGTGCCTGAGCAGTGCTGAGTCCCGATGAAATACTGCTTCCTGCATTGAAACCGAACCAGCCTACCCATAGCAGTCCTGCACCGAGCATTGTAATTACCATGTTGTTCGGCCTTATCACCTGGTAGGGATATCCCCGCCGTGAACCCAGGTATAAAGCTGCAACCAGTCCGCTTACACCTGCTGATATATGGACAACTGTTCCCCCGGCAAAGTCGATAGCCCCTTTTGCCCCCAGATTAAACAGAAATCCGTCGGCCGACCATACCCAGTGGCACAGTGGGTTGTATACAAATATGCTCCACAGGGCGATAAACAGGCAATATGCCTTGAATGATACCCTCTCTGCAAAGGCGCCCGCTATAAGTGCGGGAGTGATTATTGCAAACTTTCCCTGGAACATTGAGAATACATACTCAGGGATTCCTGCATCCATAATATTTGTATCAATACCTTTCAGGAAAAAATAATCCCGGTTCCATCCGAACAGACCTCCCATCACGCTTCCTCCAAAACACATACTGTAGCCTGCAATTACCCAGAGAACACTGATGATGCCCATTGCAACAAAACTGTGCATAATGGTACCAAGAACGTTTTTGGTCCGGACAAGTCCTCCGTAAAACATAGCCAGTCCTGGTATCATCAGCAGCACCAGGGCGGTTGAGGTAAGCATCCATGCTGTTGCACCCGAATCGATAGGCGTTTCGGAAGATGCAGACAACACAGGACTGATTAACAGCAGAGTGGCTGTTATCAACAGATACTTCTTCTTTAAAATTTTCATAGTTAAGGCCGTTAAATTAGAAAAATGTCAGTTTTGAAGCCGCTAACCTATAAAAAAAGAGGGTAACTGCAAATAAAAATTGATAATATTTGATAACACCCCCTAAAAAATAGGGGTAGTAATAGTAAAAAGTATATAAATACGAAGAGATACTATATAATAATAGGGGGTGCGCCAGTAATTGGCACAATATCCTGACTGGATGTTGTGGAACCTTTGCTGCAATTTGGGAAAAAGGTCCATGGCCTCGCGGGGGCAAGGCATGGAATGACGTGATTTGAAGTAGAGATTATGTTAGTCTGCAGAGAAAAAGGTTGTTACCGAATTCGGAGGTGCAGTGTAAAGTAGTTTTCCATCCGTGGAGCTTATAACCCCAAGTTCTTTATAGCTTTCATCACTGCCGCTGGTTCTGTAATGCATGAATTTTCCGGACTTGCCTCCCCTGATAGTTATTTCAGCAGGTTTTTCCCATTTTACGGAGGTATTTACAACGACAAACGCGTCCTTGTTCGTTGTTCCGTTTGATGCAAAAGCAATTACGGGAAGTTCGCTGTCCATGCTAATAGTCATGGCAACTTTCATTCCGGGTTGTCCGGCCCTCGATACCTGTTTATAGTAATAGTACCCGGGTTGTATCTCAAAGCTGCCATCCTCGCTTACCCTTACAGCGCATCCCGGGTTCGGGTCTCCTCCCACCCAGAGTGGCGGCCTCTGCAACCCTGCCCAGGGAATGATGCCATTAACCTGGGCTTCATAAATATTTCCCCATATCTCCTTAATGAATTTAGCATCCATTTTGCTCCACGACGTGGATGTAACCCATGCGTGAAGTTCAGGTCTGAACGACCGGAGGTAGCTTATACCTGTATTGGTGTGACTTCCGTACCACCGATTGTCATAGCTTCCTACATAAAATCCGTGAGATGTTATCAGACCAAGATTTTTCAAGGCTTCCGGATTTCCTGCAATTTCTTCAGGAAAGCCCCAGAAACTGAACCGATACCAGTTGGTCGGCTCCCCGTTTGTAACCCTGACTTCGGAAATGCCTGCCCTGTCAAGCATGGGCTGCATGAAACCAAGAAAATCAGCAACCTGCGAAGGCGGCCAGAACATATTATAATCGTGGCCTTTGCCAATGTTGCCTTCTTTTCCGTCCCGGGGCCAGCGTTCCCAGTCCTCTCCTTCATTGTGAAGAGAGATGTACTTCACCGGGAATCCTTCTTTTTCCCTGAGGTACTTTACCCAGTCAATAAGGTATTCAGCCAGATCGGTAGCGTGAGCCGGATCCAGGTCCCTTCCGCGCATGGTTTTTTGAAGCGTCATATAGGCAGGGGGACCGTAAAGAGAAGTAATCATCTGGAGATCAGAGCCCCTCTGGCGTGTCTTCTCCAGCCCCTTTCTGACAAACAATCTCATGTTTGCGGTTGATTTTTGATGATCATAGGTGCCGCCGGGAACAGCCTGATGAAAAGGATCGAGGAACATCTTTATGAGCCCCACCTTCAATCCTTCCTCGCCAAAGATGAGATCGGTTATTTCATTTCTTGCCTGCTGTGACATTATGCTGAATCCACCGTAATCCTTCGGATCGGTGCTGTATTCAACTGTCTGGGCAGTCTCGACATAGTTGAACCCGAAACCATCCCAGTCCCTGAGTGTTTTTGAGAAATCAACTGTTACAGGGCATCCCCTGAAAACAGGATACTGGGCCTGCAAGTTGTTACCATACACCGACAGTATGGTTATTGCGATTATAAAAGTTCTGAACTTCATGATGTCGATTTAAGAGGATATAACAAGAAAATATAATTCAGCCATATTCCCAGATAATCAGCTATTTAAGACGTATTATAACTGAGTCTCTATCCGAATTCTGAATAAAGATAGGCAAAAATATTCTCTCAGGAAAAGAGCATATTCATGACCCGTACTTTCCGTTAAGGATGAAAAATCATCTATAACCGGGGTAATATTTGTGTTTCCTGACCGTCCGGACTAATTACTGTACGACAAACCGTATCCGAATTCGAAGGCCGGGTTCTCAGAATCGAAAGGCACATCTTCAAGCTGCTTTCTGACTGCATCCATTGATGATGGTATTTCGAAGGTGAGTTTGCCGGAAGGATTAAATTTCCCGAATACTACATCAAGAAGGGCATTATCAAGCGCATCGAATATCATGATTGCACCTTTAGCCACATTCTTCAGGTCGGAAGGCAGGACGCAGCTTGAACCGGCTGGATTGAAAGCCACCACCACTGGTTTGCCTGTTCTGGCAAGGGTTTTAATATTGTCCCATTTTTTTGCAGGGAAATCAATGTTGACTTCTCTGGGGGCAAAAGGATTCGCTCCGGCTGCTGGCTGTCCTGCATTCATCTGAGGTCTCCGGGCAGGACGCTGATTACCCTGTCCTTGTCCCTGTCCGGGCATTCCTCCTCCGAATCCCCTGAATTCTCTTTCCTCTTCTGTCGTTGTTCTGACAAGTATTAGGTCAGCTTCCTTGGGATTATCAACCACTGTGGCGTACTTCCCGGCTGTTTCCTTATCGATTCCTTCAACGTAGATCTTTATATTTTCATTCGCAGGGAGGACGCCGTCATTTACAAGAAGAACTATTGATTTGAGCTGAGCCTGGTAGCCCAGTTTCTGATTCTTCTCACTCTGAACTATTGTAGCTGCTGCTTCGGGATCTACATAGGGATTTTCAAACAGTCCCAGTTTGAAATGCCACTGAAGTATCCGTCCGGCTGCCTCGTTTACTCTTTCTTCAGTCACCTTGCCTTCCTTAACCAGTTCCAGCACCAGCTGGTTGTTTGTCTCGCTTCCCATCTGGTCAACACCGGCATTGATGATCATTTCCATATTGTCTTTAAGTGTGGTTTTTCCCTGCAGACTCGGTTTCAGAGGTCCCCTGCTCACAACTCCCCAGTCGGTGCATATGGCACCTTTAAACCCAAGCTGACGGTACAGGATTTCAGTTGACACATGATATGAATAATTAACATTAAGAGAATCATAATATGTTCCGCTGTAATATCCCATGGCGGCGAGAGCCCCTTTTTCAATTCCCTTCTTCCAGGGGATGAGGTGGTAATCAAGATTATCACCCGGATATGTCAGCCACTGGCCTGTACCGTCTTCATGAGGACCTGCTCCCGGCCAGTGTTTAAGATGGACGAGGATCTTTCCCGGACCTACATCATTTCCCTGGGCTCCGTCCATAAAGGCGGCAAGCATTTCAGTAGTGAGATTTGCATCCTCTGAAAAGCAACCCATGTTGCGGCTCCATCTGGGCTCGGTCATGACATCGATCTGGGGTCCAAGTATCATATGGAGTCCCACCGCACGGTATTCCTCAGCTACCGCTTCGCCAAATCTTTTCATGATTGCCGTATCGCGCGCGGAGGTTATCCCGACCTGACCCTCTTTGCTCGGCCACTGCGAAAAATACTGTGTGCCGCTTACATGTGCCCCGAGTGTTGCCCCGTGCCTTGGATCAGTTGAGAACATAATCGGTATTCCAAGGCGGGTTGCTTCAGCGATTTCCTGCATTTTGTTCGACCACGTTGCGAATTCCTTCACCGGAGCTACCCCGTTGTTCAGGATATTCCTGAAATGTTTTTCCTCCAGGAATGATTTGGCAGTTGCAACCCTTCTCATCTGGCCCATTGCCATGCCCCCTCCTGCAGGTCCCTGACCACCAGGTCCTATCGGTCCGGCATAATTTTCATTACCGGCATTTACCAGTGCGGCTTTTTCTTCATCCGTTAAATCGTATTTGACAACGCCATCGGCCGTAACTGCAATGTTTGGATGGAACAAAAGCCCGACCTTTTCCTCAAGTGTCATCTGGCTCAGCAGATCGGCTATTCTTGCTGAATCGGAAAGACGCCAGTCTTCATAAAGATCAAGTTCCCCGTTCTTGTTGAGGTCCCTGAATTGCAATCCTTTCTTTTCAAGGATTGTTACGGATTTTGAACCCAGAACAGGTTGAGGCTTCTGATTGCCCTGGTCTGAACAGGCTGTAAAGGATAAAAAAAAGTGTTGTTGCTGCAAGCAACAGCAAAATGGAGCGGAGTGTTTTCATAGGAGTGAACATCAGGTTATATTAAAGAATTGACAATTTCACTGCACCAATTATTCCATTGGAAACAAAGATTCATGATATTTCGCTTTCCTGACGGTAATCAGAATTTATATTGTAACACAAGTATAAAAATCTGTGTTCCATGGTGTAAAAAAGAAAAAGTACACTTCTCAATTGCTACAACCTTGTATCTTTATACTCCTCTTTAATTTTACACCACTATGGAAAAATTTTTCAGAGTTCTCGAAAAGCTTTTAGTCCCGATATTTCTTGGAGTCCTTGCATTTTTTACTGCCAGCTCGGGAAATAAGATTTCAAAGCAGCAGACGCAGTTGATAGAATTCCAGAATGCAAGAGATGCTGAAGATTCAAAAAGGCAGCTGGAACTTAAATATCTTGAATTGTTTTATCAGGATATCAGCTCAGCTGATCCGGATAAACAAACAAAAGCGATCGGATTACTTAGCCTGATGAACCCCGAACTTGGCCAGCAGTTAAGCACATGGGTGAAAGATTATGTCACCCTGACACCCCAGACCAGGGCAAGGATAGAGAGGATCGATAGTCAATTGTCAGGAAACACTGCTGTTAATGAGCTGGTTAATGAACCTGAAAAAGAGCCTACGGTAAAGCAGGCTATTGTTGATACCCTGACAAAAAAGATCGTCGAGAAAGTGACAGATATAGCTATTGAGAACCTGGGGATTAACATCCCGTTATCGTACAGCCAGAAATCAAAAGATCCTGTGTTCAGGCTTAAAAGCAGGAATGTTGCCTCCTATAAATGCGAAATAAGAAGTCTGACAGGCACAACCGTTTTTTCAGGTCAGGGAAATGAAGTAATCTGGGATGGCACAGATTCTTCAAAGAAAAAAGTTTCAAAAGGAATATATAATTATGAGGTTGAGGCGTTGACTAACTCCGGACAGACCCTAACCAGATCAGGGAAGATCCTGATCATTTGAGATTCCTGACTTTTCTGAAATTCACTTTTAAGTCACCGGCTCCGTATTTGATTTTTAGCTGTCCCGTAACTGTACATAATACGGTTTTTATTGATAAATTGATCAAAAATAATAACAGTGGATATGAAATCAGCCATAGCCTTAATATGCGTTCTTTTCACGGTATGTGCTGCCGTTGAGGCACAGAACAGCCTGATTGGATCGGATCTGGAATTCCAGACAACGGATACAATCTTTAGTTATCCATTTATTGATAAGGACGAATGGAGAGACAATCCTGTCCGCCACAGGTATGTCCATGGAGGCTTTGAGGGGACCGGAACCCGTTTCTCCTTCTATTTTCCTCCTGAGGAACAGTATGAAGGAAGGTTTTTTCAGTACATCACTCCCTTTCCCGATAATGAAAACCTTTCACAGGGAGCAAAAGGGGCGGAGGACAAAATCGGCTTTTCAATTGCCAGCGGAGCATATTTCATAGAGACCAACGGGGGAGGGCCAACTGATTTTACAAAACCCCAGGTATATTCCGATCCCACAATAGGGGCCTTCAGGGCAAACGCTGCTTCTGCTCAGTTTTCGCGTGTTGTGGCAACGAAGATCTTTGGAGGCGGCCGGCCATTCGGGTATGCCTTCGGCGGAAGCGGAGGGGCTTACCGTACTGTTGGCGGAATCGAGAATACCGAAGGAGTGTGGGATGGCGTCGTTCCCTATGTACTCGGATCTCCTATGGCAATACCGAATGTTTTTACGGTAAGAATGCATGCCATGAGAGTGTTGCACGACAAGTTCCCTCAGATTATTGATGCCCTCGAACCGGGAGGCAGCGGAGATATGTATGCCGGACTGACACAGGAAGAAAGGGAAGCGCTTACTGAGGTGACCCGAATGGGTTTTCCTCCGCAGTCGTGGTTTGGATACAAAACCATGGGCATCCATGGGTTCCTGGTGCTGTATCAGTCGGTTGTGGCTGCCGACAGGAAGTATTTCGACGAGGATTTCTGGAAAGTCAGGGGCTATCTGGGAACCGATCATCCGGAATCGCTCCTGAATTCAAGGCTTAAGAAGGAGACAAGAATAAAGGCAGGTATTTCACTTGACCAGGCTGTAAGCCTTGGACTTGCGCAGCAGTTGTCTGAACGTGAGCGGGGCACTGCCGATGCGGCATGGAAAAGCATCGGCGGACAGGAGGGAGGTATGCCTGTTGCCTTTCAGCTCGGGGATCAGCTGCCTGACGTAAATTTCATGGGTGGCGATCTTGTAATTATTAGCGGGAAAGCAGCCGGTAAAACACTGCAGCTTACAAGAGTTGATGAGGATAAAGTTGTTCTTGGTCCGGCCGACCCTTCGGTGCTTGTCCTGATAAAGGCCGGTGATGATGTTCTGGTGGATAACTCCAATTTTCTGGCAGTTCAGACCTATCATCGGCATCAGGTACCGGATAAGGAGTTCTATGTATGGGATCAGTTCCGCGACAGTAACGGCAATCCGATATATCCGCAGCGCCCTATGCTCCTTGGACCGATGTTCACAAGGGGTGCTGCAGGCGTGCTCCCCACGGGCAAATTCAAGGAGAAGATGATACTCCTTGAGTCGCTCTGGGATCGTGAGGCCTTCCCATGGCAGGCCGACTGGTACCGGTCGAGAGTGAAGGAGAATCTCGGGAGCGAGACTGACAATCACTTTCGCCTGTGGTACACCGATCATGCCCTTCACGGAGATGTGTCGATGGAGGATGATCCCACCAGGACTGTCAGTTACCTCGGGGTGCTTCAGCAGGCACTTCGTGATCTGAGCGCCTGGGTGGAAAAAGGCATAGAACCGGCCTCATCCACAAACTTTAGTATAGCTGAAGGACAGGTTATCATCCCTAAAACGGCAGCAGAACGCGGAGGCATACAACCTGTCGTTAGTCTTCTTGCCAATAAAAGTAAACGGGCTGATGTAAAAAAGGGTGAAAAGGTTAAGTTCACAGCAGTTGTTGAATTGCTGCCGGGCAGCGGAAAAGTAGTTGCAGCCGCGTGGAATTTTGAAGGGTTGCCGGAAAAAACAGGAGAGACCTCCGGATGGAACTTTGAAGACTCCGTAGTTTTTCCCCTGAGGGCAAAATTCAAATCTCCTGCAAAAGGCGAGTCATTTGCAACTATAAAGGCAACTTACAGATTCTCAAAACCCGGAACCTATTTCCCGACTCTGCGTGTGGCGACGCAAAGAGATTATTATGAAAATACAGCTTTCGGACGACTTGAGAATCTCGACAGAGTAAGGGTGGTTGTAAAATGAAAACTTGATAATTTTATATATCATTGCAAATAGTCCATTATTTAAAACCTTTTATGTTTTAACAACGATAATTATGAAAAAAGTTCAGATCGCTACTCTGTTTCTTCTGATATCAGCTTTTCTGTCACAACTTTCAGGACAGACCACGGAAAGATTACCCAGAAGCATTCCTGAGGCCGAAGGAGTGTCTTCATCAGGTATAATCGACTTTATAAATGCTGCAGATACGGGCCGGCAGGAAATCCACAGCTTCATGTTCCTGCGGCATGGCAAGGTGATAGCAGAAGGATGGTGGGATCCCCATGGCCCGGAGTATAAGCATTTGTTGTACTCGGCAAGCAAAACCTTCACTGCAACCGCCGTTGGGCTGGCTGTTTCAGAGAACAGACTGAAAGTCACGGACAAGGTTGTTTCATTTTTCCCGTATTCGTTGCCGGATACCCTGGGGAATAATATGAAAGAACTTACTGTAGAAAATCTGCTGACTATGTCGGTTGGTCAGGATCCTGCTGGCATGGGAGGTGGTACTGACGATGACTGGATCACTGCTTTCCTGAAAAATGAGCCTGTTCATAAACCGGGAACAGTCTTCCTTTACAACAATATGGCAACTTTCATGCTTTCTGCAATTGTGCAGCAGGTAACGGGGCAGACTACATTTGATTACCTTAAGCCACGGATATTTGATCCCTTGGCAATCAGAGGAGCCGACTGGGACAAGAACCCGCAGGGTATTAACCTGGGGATGATAGGTCTCAGACTCAAGACTGAAGATCTGGCCAAATTCGGTCAGCTGTTGCTGCAGAACGGCAAATGGAATAATAAACAGCTTATTCCTGCTGAATGGGTAAAAGCAGGCACATCATTCAAAATTGAGAGCTCAGGAGGATCAGCAGGAGTGTCAAAAGACGTTAATGACTGGACGCAGGGATACTGCTATCAGATGTGGCGTGGAAGAAACAATAGTGTCAGGCTCGACGGAATGGCCGGCCAGTTCGTAATCCTGTTCCCTGATAAGGATGCCATTGTTATTATGACGGCAAATGCAAGGAACACCCAGGAACAACTGAACCTGGTTCATAATTACCTTATCCCGGCAATAAGGTCGGTAAAGGCAATACCTTCAAGTCCTGCGTCTTATGAAGAAATGCAGAAGAAGCTTGCCGCTTTAAGCCTGAAAACACCGGCTGATAAGGTGTCTGAACCTGATCTTGCAAAGAAGATTTCAGGAAAGGAATTCATGCTTCAGGAAAATGATTATCAGATCCAGTCGGTTTATTTCACATTTAAAAACAATGAATGCAGTTTTGCCGTAAAGCGGAATAATCAGATATCGGTAGTTAAAGCCGGTCAGGGAACCTGGAAGATCACAAATACAAAATCGGCATCCCTGCTTGCCCCTGCCAGAAATGCCCAGTCAAAGTCGATTGATGCATATTATGCAGTGCTTCAGCCGGTAATAAAAGCGGGAACCAGTTATTGCTGGACCGATCCCCGGACGCTTGAAATCACAGTACGATTCGTTGAGGAAAGCCTCGGGGCTCAGGCTATAGAGTGCAGGTTTTCGGAGCTTAACGGATCCATATCGGTTACACTGGGTCCGAAGTCGGCTGGTCCTGCTATGGCTCCTGCAGGCAGGATGCAACCGGTTGTGCAGTTGAGGGGCGTAATTGTGAATCCGGAATAAGGACAATTTTTCATTCTGCGGTCACAAATCCAATTCTAAGTTTATCTGCGATCTTTGCAGCTAATCTGGTTTACCAGGAAAATCTGAAAATAACAACAAAAATTTATCGAATAACAATAATCAGATTATTGTTATTCGATAAATTCTTTACCCAAAACGATATGTATTTTCAGTCCTGAGTGCCAAATTTGCGATTTCATCCCCGGTAATTTCTGTCCGATCACAACAAAAAGAGGACAAAATTTGCCAGTCAGAATGCATTTTCGTCATTGGTTTATCCTTTTTCGTTTTAATCCGAAAAAAAGAAGGCATGTAATTTGATGAACTTAATTTGCACTTTGAGGTTTATATTAAGTGTTGGACTGAGTTATAACTAAAAAAGAAAACGAATTGATGGAGAAAAAAATTAAATCCGTATTCACCTGCATCTCAATGGTTGCCCTGCTGGCAACATCACTTACAGAAATTAAAGCCCAGGACTGGCCTCAATGGCGCGGTCCGAACCGCGACGGTGTTTCGAAAGAGACAGGACTGAACCTTGACTGGACGGCGAAAAAGCCTCAGTTGCTCTGGACTTTCAGGGATGCAGGCGCAGGATATACCGCGCCGGTAATTGTAGGAACCACTCTTTATTCCCAGGGAGCAGGCGGCGGCAGCGATTTTGCATTTGCGCTCGACACAAGAACGGGTAAGCTGAAATGGAAACAAAGTCTTGGCAAACAATACATTATGGATCGCGGTGACGGCCCCCGCGGGTCAGTTACAGTCGATGGCGACAAACTTTATCTTATTCGCGGCAGCGGCCAGGTGCACTGTCTGTCAGCTGCTGACGGAAAAACAATATGGCAGAAGGATTTCAGGACCGACCTCGGTGGCAACATTATGTCACGGACCGACTGGGGCTTCAGCGAGTCACCACTTGTTGACGGTAACCTCGTCATCTGCACCCCTGGCGGCAACAACGGAACGATGGCTGCTCTCGATAAAGCCACAGGTAAGGTTGTCTGGAGGTCAAAGGAATACACTGATCTGGGAGGCTACTCATCACCAATCGTAGCTGTAATCGACGGTGTGAGGCAGTATATTCAGCTGACTCGCCAGGGAGCGATCGGTGTTTCTGCAAAAGACGGCAAGCTTCTCTGGAGTGCCAATGTGGCAGGCAATAATACAGCTGCCATCCCCACACCTGTTTATCGTGACAATATTGTTTATGTAACATCGGGATACGGCTCCGGCTGTGCAGCCCTTCGGATTTCGAAGAAAGGCGAAGCTTTCACAGCCGATGTGCTTTATTCTAACAAAGTCATGATTAACCACCATGGTGGTGTCGTATTGGTCGGCGATCACATTTATGGCTATAGTGACGGTCCGGGCTGGGTTTGCCAGAACTTTAAAACCGGCGAATCGGTATGGGCCCATAAGGTGGCTGAACCCGGAAAAGGTGCGGTGCTGAGCGTAGGTGGCCGCCTTCTCTGTCTCGACGAAAGGACTGGATCACTTACAGTTGCCCTTGCTTCCCCTGACGGATGGAAGGAATTCGGCCGGCTGGAAATCCCCCAGCGAACTACCGTACTTTCAATGGATAAAAGAGTCTGGACCCACCCGGTTGTTTCCAATGGCAAGCTCTACATGAGGGACCATGACCTTGTGTTCTGTTTTGATCTGAAGTAAAAAAGCTGGCAGTTAACAGTTGGCAGTTGACAGTAAGTAATACATTGATTTACTGTCAACTGCGTACTGCCAACTGCCAACTTCCTTATTTTACGCCTCACGCCTCACGCCTCACACCTCACTCCGCAAGCTATTTTAAGGTGAACTTTACTGTCTTGACGTCTCTGCTGTTCGGCCCGATCATAATCTCAAAGTCGCCGGGTTCGCATACATAATCCAGGTCGTGGTTGTAGTATTTCAGGTCCTCAGTCGTAAGGTCGAAGGTCACTTCACTGCTTTCGCCGGATTTCAGCGATATTTTCCTGAAGGCCTTTAATTCCTTCACCGGACGGGTTGATGTGCTGTAAACATCACGGATATAAAGCTGAACAATCTCCTTCCCGTCCCTGGGTCCCGAGTTTTTTACTGTGACTGAGGCAGTCACTTTACCATTCATTGCAATCTCCGGCGAGGACAACTTTATATCTCCGTAGTCAAAGCTTGTATAGCTTAATCCGTATCCGAAAGGATAGAGAGGAGAATTTAATACATCCAGATAATTGCTTCTGAAGCGGGAATACAGTTCATCTTCCCCGTGTGGCCGGCCTGTGTTTTTATGATTGTAGAAAATAGGTATCTGACCTGCACTACGCGGGAAAGTGGTTGTCAGCTTTCCGCTGGGATTCACGTCACCGAAAAGAATGTCTGCTGTTGATGTTCCGGCTTCCGAACCCGGGAACCAGGAATTAAGGATAGCAGGTACATTCTCATCTTCCCAGCCCAGGATCAGCGGACGTCCGGTAAAAATAACAAGTACAACAGGTTTGCCCGTTGCGACCAGCGATTTGAGGAGGTTCATCTGGGGTTCGGGAATATCAGGTATTGAGCGGGAAGCTCCTTCCCCGTTCATGTTTGCGTTCTCGCCAAGCGCTGCGATTACCACATCAGAGTTATTTGCAAGATCAAGAGCTTCCTTCAGCAGAACCTTCGGCTTGCGGTCATGCACCTTTTTCACCGGCATTCCCGGAATTACAAATCCCATCATCCCGTTAAGCTTTGTCTCAAGTAGTGAATCAGCCACAAGATCGCTTCCCTTTGCATATGTAACAGTGCCATTCGCGCTGATGGCAGCCTTCAATCCCTGAAAGAGTGAAACCGACTGGTCGGCTTTACCGGTGAGGGACCAGCATCCGGGCATATCGGAGGATGCATCGCCGAGAGGGCCTATAACTGCAATCTTACCACTTTTTCGGAGAGGGAGCAGATTATTCTCATTCTTCAGAAGAACCTGGCATTCATCTGCTATTTCTTTTGATTTTGCCCTGTTCGCGGGACTGAACAGCTCCTTTGATGCCCTGTCATCATTGCAGAATTTATAGGGGTCGGTGAACAGACCCAGCTTATATTTTGCCTCGAGTATTCTCCTGCAAGCCTGGTCGATATGTGCCTGGGTAATCTTTCCCTCAGCCAGTGATTGTTTAAGAGTACCGGTAAAACCTTCGCTTACCATGTCCATGTCAATTCCGGCATCCAGGGCCCTGGCACTTACTGTAAGCAGATCGCCGATCCCGTGATTTACCATCTCGCTTATCCCGGTATAATCCGACACGACGAATCCCTTGAATCCCCATTGTTTGCGAAGAATATCATCGAGCAGATATTTATTTGCAGTTGCCGGGATGCCTTCAAATTCATTGAATGAAGCCATGTAGCTTCCTGCTCCCTGTTCGCAGGCGGCCTTGTATGGCAGCATGTATTCATTCAGCATGCGCTGGCGGCTCATATCGACTGTATTGTAATCACGGCCGGCTTCGGCAGCTCCGTACAGAGCATAATGCTTGACGCATGCCATCAGAGTATTGGAAACCGAAAAATCATTATTTTTTCCCTGGTAGCCCTTAACAAGAGCTTTTGCAATCTCTCCACCGAGGTAGGGATCCTCTCCCGGGCCCTCTGCTATTCTTCCCCAGCGGGCATCGCGGCACAGGTCGACCATAGGACTGAATACCCAGTTTATTCCGTCAATGCTTGCTTCCTCCGCGGCAAGCCTTGCTTCACGCTCGATGAGCTCCATATTCCACGAGCTTGCCAGGGCCAAAGGTATCGGGAATGTGGTTTCATAACCATGTATCACATCCAGGCCGAACAGCAGGGGTATTTTAAGACGGCTTTTTTCAACGGCCACCTTCTGCATCTCCCTTATCAGTTTAGAGCCTTTCATTCCGAAGAGTCCGCCGATCTCCCCTCCGGCTATTCTCTGCTCCATGGGGCTAAGTTCACCGGCTTTCCGTTCACCGGCAACGAAACTGTTAGATACGGGCAGATTAAGCTGTCCGATCTTTTCCTCGAGAGTCATCTGCGACATCAGCTTGCTGATGAAGGAGTCCATCTGCTGGTCGGTCTGTGCATTAACCTGAAGGAATACAACCAGCAGAAAAGCCATAGAAAAATATTGCCTCTTCATTTTCATTAAGTTTTAGTAAAGTAAATTTAATGAATTTCAGGGACATAAAATATATTCACGAGAAAGGTAACCCTGAACCCGCAGACTGCCGGATCCTGTTACGGATGTGTACTTTCGAATGATGAAGCCTTCCGGACTTGTGACAATGTGTGCGTCAGGTATGTATTCAGGCTCATTTTATACCAACCTGATCGAGTCAGTGATGACGGCAGGAATGGCGGAACTGAGTGTATTCTTGTAAGCCAATATCGCCGATTCATAAACATTTCATCATGTTTTAAATCATTTTAATCTCAATAAGGTGTTTAATATGCAGATATTCAATACCATAACTTTCCCCTCCTTCGCAAGGAGGGGTGGCCCGGCTAATGCTTTTTATACCGGACGAGATTTACTTCCGGGCCAGGGTGGTTATTGCCATGGAGAGTAGTTTAACAAGAATTAAGAACATTTATCCTCTCCTTTAAATGCATTTCTTATTTCTTTAATTATGTATTCAGGCTCCTGAAATACCAACCTGTTTTCAAATCGAAGTACAGTAAGGCCGAGACTCTCAAGAAACTTGTCCCTTGTTTTGTCTTTCTCAATCTGGATAATATCACCATGAGGTTCTCCATCAAGTTCAACGA
>JAVEXG010000012.1:0-33805 GCA_034004115.1 Bacteroidales bacterium
CTTTACCCCGAAAAGAAAAAAGAGCTTGAAAAACTGGCAAACAGTCTGAAAGAAACAGATAATCCGGTTCTGGTACTGGTCAGACTTAAGGAATAATGCGGATTGTCGAGAAGCTGTAACGGTGTAACGGCATAAGGGTTTTAATGCATGAAGAAGATGAGGGTGGGAAAGGGAGAAAAAGGGAACGGATTAGCTACTCATTCCCCATAATGTTGTTTAACTTGGGTTGGTTTTGAGAAAATTGAATGTCAGGCAAGAGTAATTGGTTGGAATCATCAATGAAGGGGGAGGGTGTAACTTATGCGACTGACGAGGCAGTGCTGTGCTTGGAATAGGCAGACTTGTATTTATATAAATAGCAAAAAGGTTGATAAAAACTCAGAAAGTAGAAAATTTTGGGTAAATCTATGACTTATATAATAAGTTATAAGCCATTCAATTCATGCACCCAAAAATGTTATCATGATTTATTTTCTGATCAAAGATTATTGCTTTTTCCCTATGAATCTGACTTATTCAGCATCAATATTTCAGAACTACTAATATGAAAACATTGATCAAAATTCTTATATTTTCTTTGTTTGTAATAAGTTGCAGAAATACAGAGAACAAAAACGAAAATAAGGTAATAACCTTCGATTTAAAAGAGCTGCCAAAGCTTACAACAGTAAAACTTACTGATTTAGGATTCGTTGATATTGAATATATCCCACTGGAAACCAATGAACAAAGTATTATTTCAGGTACAAACGATGTTTTTATGCCAATTAAAATAATCGTTGGTGAGAGATTTTATCTCATAAAACACTTTAATACAATATTAAAGTTCCAAAACAATGGATTATTTGTTACCAAAATCGGAACAGTGGGAAGAGGGCCAAATGAATTTACGGTCGCCCATGATGCAAATATTGAAGAAAAATGTCAGAATATTTATTTACTAGCACGCTGGCAAAAGAAATTTTTTGTCTATTCTGAGAGAGGAGAATTAATCAAAACAATTCATATTCCTTTTTCTCCCAATGTTTTCAGTTTTCTGGAAAATGGAATTTTATGTTATAGTGAAAATTCTATGGGTAATATTGGAAACAGTTATGATTTGATCGATTTCAATGGAATGATTATAAAAAGTTTTCCTAATAAATTTCCTTTAATTATCCATGATGCACATTATATTGACAATGAAAACCTTTTTTACAAATTCGATCGAAGACTCTTTAAGAAAGAGGTTTACTCTGATACTGTATATGTTTACGAAAACGAGGATTTTAAACCTCATCTTGTAATTCAAACGGGGAACAAATTAATAACTCCAAAAGCACGTTCTGAGTTTGATCGTTTATATCTTGGTAAAAATTATATTAGTCCACTAAGACTGTTTGAATTTGGTGAATTCGTTTTTTACGAATTTATATACAAGATTGAACTCCCTGACAATATCTTAATATATAGTTATATTGGTTCAAAAAAGAGTAATTATCAAGCTTTAATTAATGGAAATCAGGGCATAATCAACGATCTGGATGGAGGCCCTAACATTTTTCCAAGAACTATAAAAGATGACAATACAATAATTGCATTAGTCGATGCCTTACAAATTAAAACTCATGTAGTCTCCGAAACTTTTAAAAATTCAAAACCTAAATATCCTGAAAAGATGAAAGAGCTTGAGAAGCTGGCAAATAATCTGAAAGAGACCGACAATCCGGTTCTTATGATAGTAAAATTGAAAAACTAAAGCCAAGATATCAACGGGTTAAAGCTTGACTTTAAAAAACGGCTTATAACACGGACAATAAAGTTCATTTGTTTGTCACACTTTTTGCATATAGTTTCTACACCCTTGACAGGTTTGTTATGCATTATACCGCGATCCCGCCACTGCTCCTAATCAGCTTTGGTGAACTTGATAGTTTACCAGCTCCGTGACAACTCTGAACCGCGACACGCGTAATGCTCAATAAAATTTGTACCTGGACGGCAAAAACACGCGCCATACCCTCCTTGCACCCCATGACGCTCGCTTTCAGCTCGGTCAGGGTCAAAGACATGACAACTTTCTGGCTAAAGTACCGGTGTCGGCTTCCCTAAAATCCGGTCCAATAAAAATTACAATTTTGAAAACCGCTTTTTATCATTAAAAAATCTTTCAGCCGGTTGCAACTTTCAGCAGTCAGGGGAGCCAAAGTAGACAAGAGGTCATTTTCGACCTCTTTTTTATTTTTAGACCCTTGTAAAACCCTGGCAATCTTGAACAAAACCTGTATGGGTTCCGTAAAGGGTATGGTTGCATCTTTTCCTTTTTCAAAAACGAGTTTTTCTGAAAAGATGCAACCAAGGATCTTCCGTTTTGTCTGACCATCAGCCTCTCTATAATACCCAGTGAGGTTCTCCAACATCGGGACTGTTTTTTGGGCAATCCGCAAACTTCATGCACCGTCATTCCGGGTCACGCCTGATCAGTAGACAAAGCAGCCAAAAGGGCACCGTCACTCCGAGAACCGGGCGCCCGTGGTTGCAAAATACGCCTGGTGACCACCGTCATTGCTAATCCCAGGAGCCCGGGGCGAAGGAATCTTGCCCCCCTAAACAAATGCCACTAAGAGGTCCTCTGCATCAGACAGAATCGTTTTTTTGAATACTCGGCGGTCAGGGAGTAAGATCCCGGATCGGGAAGAACCCGATCCGGGATGACGTCATCGATTTGAATGTTCTGAATCCGCAAGCCGCACACCCTGCATCGCCCGCCGAAACCTTACTGAAAGTGGTAGCCTTGTGCCACAAACAATATCAGAACCATTTCTTAAGAAAAGTTAAAATTGTTTTTGAATGAATTCGAGGATTGACTATTTTTAATGTCGGGAAAGCATATTAGTCTGATGAGATATAAGTATAATATTAAAACAGAAGAACTTTGGCATCCTGATTATAATTATTAGTGGATCCATTAATTTAAAAGAGAACATAAGAAGAAGATCGATTTTTTAAGCCGGTTTGATGGGACAAGTATTTTTATCATTGTCACTTACCCGATTCAAAAATCGATGGGTATCAAATAATTAACAAGTATCGACCCTATGAAAACAAAAAGATTCATTATCCCATTATTCTGTTTATTATTTTACCAAATACTAATTTTGACAAACTGTAAAAACGACAGGAGTCCACAGTACTCGCAGTACTTAATAGATTTACGTAATCCAATCTTGAATATAAAATCAGTGCCTCTGAGTGCCATAGGTTTTAACATTCAATATATTCCTTTGGAGACTAATTCAGCTTCACTACTTAAAACAATACTGCATATTGAATTATGTGATTCAATCATCTTTGTTTGCGACAATGATAAACTCCTTAAATTTGACACGGCTGGAAGATTTATTAAACAGATTGGTATTAAGGGCAACGGTCCCGGGGAATATCCATCGATAAATGATTTTTCTGTTGATAAGATTAATCAGCTAATATATATTGCAGCAGTAAGATTCAAAGGTGTATATATTTTTGATTTTGATGGTAATTTAATAAAGTCGTTCAAAGTACCTTATATCCCGATGCAAATATTAGCTTGTGAAATGAATTATATACTGTTTAGAAATGCCTTTCCAAATCCGGATACAAAATTTAACTGGTACATTACTGATTCTGACGGCAAAATATTAACAAAATTCCGGAGTTTTCCGGGGAGAGACACCAGGTCAAAATTGATAGGACAAAGCTTATGTCCTATGTACCTTTTTAATGGCAAGTTTCATTTTATGGAGTATGGTATAGATACTTTATATCTTATTAATAATTCGGCAAAGGAACCTTATGCAATATTCGATTTGGGGGATTTAAAGATGGATCCTCCATATCCAGTTGACTTTGATATGGAAGCATTAAAGGATAAAATATGGGTATACAAAATATTTGAAGACAGGAATAATCTCTATATGAAAGTAAGTAAGGGCTGGACAAGTACATTCTACCACTGTATTTACAATAAAAAAGAGTCAGAAACAATCACCCTTAAGGAAAATGGTTTTATAAATGATCTTGACGGGGGACCAGATTTTTGGCCTCAATTTATAACAAGTGACACCGTCCTTCTTAGTTATATTGAAGCCTACCAACTCTTAAATTACCTCAATAAGAAACCAGATGATAGTTCTGAAAGTACAAACAATGACATATCTGTTCAATTAAGGACTTTGAAAAAACAGTTGACTGAAACATCAAATCCAGTTATTATGATAGTAAAGTGAAATTGAATGAGCAATTCTGTCGAAGCGAGAGCACTCGCTTCATTTCTCCTCACTCTCCTTCACACACTTATTCTTTTTTGGTCTGCAGGTATACAGGAATGAACCAGATGAAGAAATACAGACCCCGTATGTGTTATGTGCAGGTAAGTACATTATACTCGGAGTGTTTGAGGTCAGAAATTTGAGATCACAATTTGTGACCTCAAGTTGGGGTGGTTTAAGATATGCTCCAATGGCATTTACTGAACAGGGTGTTGCTATGTTATCGAGTGTCCTTCGCAGTGATAAAGCCATTATGGTGAATATTCAAATAATGCGGGTATTTACAAAAGTCAGGGAGATGCTGATTGACAATTTGAGTATTCGTCTCGAAATAGAGGAAATTAAAAAGCAATTATCGAATCACGATAAAAATTTAGAATTGGTTTTCAGTTATCTTGATGAGTTAATTGAAAAGCAAGAAAATCCAACACCAGAAAAGCTATTGGCTTTAAGACTTCCGGGAATCAAAATAAATAGTTTCATTCCCTTGTAAACTCTCACAATAATACATCTTGCCTCATCTGTTAGGATACAGATATTTGATTGACTTTCTTTGTCATATTCCTGGTCAGATTAAGGTAAAGGTAAAAAAATGGAGGTGCCAATTTGGTACCCTCCATTTCAAGTGGCATTCAACTGAAAGTCTTTATACTGGTTGCAACTTTCAGCAGTCAGGGGAGCTGAAAAAAGAGTGAGTGTGGGAGCGAGAGCGAGCACACTCATTCTTTTTTCCTCAATACTCGGTCTCACACTCACACTTAGAAGGTGGTGTTTGCAACTCTCCCTTTTTCAAAAACGAGTTTTTCTGAAAAGATGCAACCAGGGATCTTCCGTTTTGTCTGACCATCAGCCTCTCTATAATACCCAGTGAGGTTCTCCAACATCGGGACTGTTTTTTGGGCAATCCGCAAACTTCAGGCACCATCATTCCGGGTGCCTTCTGATCCGGAGACAAAGCAGCCAAAAGGGCACCGTCATTCCGAGACCCGGGCGCCCGGGTTGCAAAATGTGCCAGACGACCACCGTATTAGCGAATCCCGGGGGCCCATGGCGAAGGAATCTTGTCCCCCTGAACAATTGCTGCTAAGAAGCCCTCATCATCAGGCAGAATCGTTTTTTTGAATAGTCGTTGGTCAGGGACTAAGATCCCGAATCGGGAGGAACCCGATCCGGGATGACGTCATCGATTTGAATGTTCTGAAACGGGGTTGACTCGCCGCTTTGGAAGTTTCTGTATGAGGAGGGCGAAGATCATGGATTTCTATCGAAGTCACCATTTTTGTAATAAAACTTTATATGACACCCACACGCTGCGAACCGACTGCCACTGCAAGCCATTCAATAGTGCAGGGCACAGGGTTTAATACAACAATAGCAAATCAATTAATTGAAAAATTCACGAAAATTTATCGATAAACGATAACCAGGTTATTGATATTCGACAATTATTTTACCCAAAACGATATGATTTTCAGGCATTGGTGCCATGTTTTCAGGCAAGTCAGGCTGTGCCTGTAAACAGTGATTTAATTTTGACATGTACTTCAATCTGACTAAATTTATCTCATTGAAACATACCCTGCAAAAAAGATTAATATGAACATTAAATTCAAAAGCCTGATCATTGTTGCTTTTCTCATGTCCGGATGCCATAATCCGGCAAAGGAAACACCTGTTCCTGAAGGTAAGGAAGCCTGGACGCTTTCCGGTTTTGTTAAGGCCGATTCCATCAATCCCATACTTGAGCCATCGGCGGGACAGGTTTTTAATTGTCCGGTATCAGGGAAAGCCGTGAAATGGGAGGAAAGGAATGTTCTTAATCCTTCTGCTGTGGTCAGGGACGGTAAGGTATATATGATATACAGGGCCCAGGATGAAGCCATGACCTCAAGACTCGGTCTTGCTGTCAGTGATGACGGCCTGCACTTCACCAAGGAGCCGGAGCCGATATTCTATCCCGCCGGTGATAACATGACTGCTTATGAATGGCCCGGAGGGGTTGAGGATCCCCGGATAGTGGAAAGTGAGGACGGAACTTATATTCTCACCTACACTTCGTACGACGGTAAGACGGCCCGGCTGTGCCTGGCGACTTCAAAGGATCTTCGCACCTGGGAAAAGCACGGACTTGTGCTCGGAGAAGGGAAATACAGGGATACCTGGTCAAAATCGGGTGCTATCGTTTCGAGGCTGGAAAACGGCAGAATAATTGCCACCAGGATAAACGGCCTTTTTTGGATGTATTTCGGCGACACCGATCTTTTTATGGCAACATCCGACGACCTCATCCACTGGGAAGCTGTTGAGAACAGTGAAAGCGGCAGGATGATATCAGTCCTCCATCCCCGGCCAGGCTATTTCGACAGCAGGCTTGTTGAGCCCGGGCCGTATGCACTGGTAAGGGATATGGGAATTCTTCTTATCTACAATGCGAGTAATGCTTCCGGCAACAACGACCCCGCCCTGCCCAGGTTCACCTATGCTGCCGGTCAGGCTTTGTTCGACCCGGAGAGACCTTACAGGCTTACCGGCAGGACCAACGGCTATTTTATTTTTCCCGACAAGCCATATGAGCTTACAGGAGAGGTGAATAACGTCTGCTTTGTCGAGGGATTGGTTTATTTCAGGGATAAGTGGTTTCTTTACTATGGCACAGCCGATTCAAGGATCGCAGTGGCGGTGAGGGAAGGAAAATAATGTAACTCTGCTGACTCGACGGGCCGCTCGTTTTCGTAATGGTTAGAAGATAAAATCCCTGTACTATTTCGGGGCTTGTTACCCATTATGACATAATTTTTTGCGATATTTGATATGTATAACAAAAAATTGTCACATCACAGAATCCCAGACATTTTTAAACGAAAAATCTGATGAAATGAAAAAACTGAATATTCCGGTAGTTTTTACGCTGTTCACCGCGATGCTTCTGCTGGTGATATCATGTGCGATAAATCCTGTAACCGGCAAAAAGCAGTTAATGCTTATGTCGGAAGAGCAGGAAATCGCACTTGGCATGTCTTATGATCCGCAGGTTCTTGGAACATTTGGAGTTTACAACGATAACAATCTGCAGAATTTTGTTCAGACAAAGGGGACCGAGATGGGGAAAATCTCGCATCGCCCGAATCTTGAGTACCATGTCAAGGTTGTTGATTCTCCGGTTGTCAACGCTTTTGCCGTTCCGGGGGGATATATCTACCTCACAAGAGGAATCCTTGCGCAGCTTAACAATGAGGCTGAACTCATGGGTGTACTGGCCCATGAGATGGGGCACATCACAGCCCGTCACACAGTTGCTACCCAGAGCAAGCAGCAGATGGCCCAGCTGCTTTTAATCGGAGGTATGATTGCCTCCGAGAAGTTTGCGCAGTATGCCCAGTATGCGATGCAGGGACTTGAATTGCTGTTCCTCAGCTTCAGCCGCGACGACGAGAGGCAGGCTGATGCCCTGGGCGTTGAGTACTCATCAAAGCTTGGTTATGATGCTCACAAAATGGCAGATTTCTTCAATGTTCTCAAGAAGATGAGTCTTGCCGAGAGCGAAGGAGGAATTCCGACCTTCCTTTCTACCCATCCCGATCCGGGCGACAGGTACAATGATGTCAACAAACAGGCCTCACAATGGCAGACCCAGTTGAATCTGGGGACCTACAAGGTAAATCAGGATCAGTATCTTCAGATGATCAACGGCATAATATACGGTGAGGATCCAAAGCAAGGGTATGTTGAGAATAATGTGTTTTATCATCCCGAGCTGAAATTCAAGTTCGGATATCCCATGGGATGGACTCTGGAGAATTCTCCCCTTCAGGTCACTGTCACACCTCCTGACGGCAAGGCCCTGATGCTTTTCACGCTGTCGGATCAGAAGACTCTTGAGGCATCCGTTGACTCAACACTTGCAAGGTACGGGCTTACTCCCCAGGGAAGCAAGAGGACCACCGTTAACGGATTGCCGGCAATCATGACCCAGTCAAAGCAGGTTCAGCAGGACCAGTCGACCGGAGCCACCGCGACGAACATGGTTCTTTCATATTTTATCAGCCATGGAGGTTTGATTTATATTTTCCATGGCGTGTCGACCGAGGCTGATTTCAACACCTATGCCACCACCATGAATACAGCCATGACCACATTCTCAAATCTTACTGACGCTTCGAAAATCAATGTGAAACCGAAGAGGATAAATGTGGTTAAAGTTGCCAGGGCAGGTACCCTTGCTGATGCATTTACATACTCCAGGGTACCCCAGGCCCAGCAGGCTGAGCTTGCAATCCTCAATGACATGGAGCTCACCGACAGGGTTCAGGCCGGGAAAATGTTGAAGATAGTGGGACAGTAAAAGCTGTATCGCATCAGGAAATAAAAAACCCGGACTGAGTCTCAATCCGGGTTTTATTCTATTATGATATTCTAATAAGCCGGCAGTTTATAGCCGTTGTGGTATACAGGCTTGATCAGGGCATTGGCAGTTTCTGTAGCAAATGACTGTGTGGCGTCATTCCAGCTCACCTTCTCCCCTGTGCGGTATGCAATATTTCCCATCTGTGCAACCAGGGCCACATTCCTTCCAATTTCAAGGCTTGCATTCAGTTTTTCGGGAGTATTGTTCTTAAGACAGTCGAGGAAGTTTCTTGTGTGGAGGTCCAGGCCGTTACCAACATTTTTCTGTACGGGCACTGCTTCAATCTTCTGTTTTTCGGGAACAACTTCCCATCCCTGGCGGTCGAGCACCAGCGTTCCGTTTTCTCCGATGTAAGACATTCCGTGAGGTCTCCTCCAGTTGCCAAGTCCTATACCGATTGTATGTTCCCAGATCATTGTGAAGTCGTTGAAGTCGTATACGGCTGTCATTGTATCGGGAGTTACCATATCATCCTCGGGGAAGGCGTATTTTCCTCCGATGGCCATTACGGAAGACGGTATTGACTTGCCCATTCCGTAGAGGATGTAATCGATCAGGTGGACACCCCAGTCGGTCATCAGTCCGTTTCCATACTCCCAGTACCATCTCCAGGTGAAATGGAAGCGGTTCATGTTGAAAGGTCTGATGGGAGCGGGTCCAAGCCATGTCGTGTAGTCGACGCCTGCAGGAACCGGCTCATCCGGGACTTTGGGAACAGCGCCCTTCCAGTCGACATACGACCAGGCCTTGCAGGTACGTATCCTGCCAAGCTTGCCTGATTTCAGGTAATTAATCGCGTCAACGAAATGGGGCTGGCTTCTTTGCCACTGTCCGACCTGGACCATCTTCCCGTGTTTCCGTGCAGCATTCCGCATGATGTTTATCTCGGCGATTGAATTGCCCATGGGTTTTTCAACATAGATATGCTTTCCAGCTTCCTGTGCATGGACAAACTGAAGGCAGTGCCAGTGATCGGGGGTGCCTATGATGACTATATCAATATCTTTGTCATCCAGCATTTTGCGGTAATCCGAATATTGCTTCGGCCTGGCGAAGCCAAGCTTTTCTATGTCGGCAGAGCGGCTGTCGAGAAGATTTTTGTCCACGTCACACAAAGCGACGCACTCGACTTCAGGATTCTTCAGGAAGGATGCCAGGTTGCTATAACCCTGGCTCCTGACTCCAATGAGTCCGACCTGGATTTTATCGTTCGGACCGGCCTTCCTTTTTCTTGCTTCAGCCAGCAATTCAACCGGAAGCACCGAACCGGCAGCTATAACAGATGCTGTTTTTAAAAAGTCCCTGCGTGATGAATTCATATATTACTCCTTTTTTGAGATTGTGCGGCAATTTAATATTTTCCTTAATTAAGATCAAATTCTTTCTGCATCTTTGTGCAATCATTCCATTATTTGCATGTACATTTCATGGCTACAGGAGATTCCGGCAACAATCAGGCCAAACAGGTGCATCATTTAAAATTCCCTCAATGAGAAAACTAAAGCTTCTTTTAATCGCTGTAATTTCAATTCTGTTTCTTATAAATGCTGAAGCTCAGATTACTTCGCTTTCAGAACCGATCCCTCCCGACACGGCCATAAAAATCGGGAAGCTTGACAACGGGCTTACATATTACATAAAGCGAAACAGCAAGCCGGAGCAAAGGATTGAGCTCAGGCTGGTTGTCAACGCCGGTTCAATATGCGAGACGGACGGTCAGCAGGGGCTGGCCCATTTTATGGAGCACATGTGTTTCAACGGCACCAGGAACTTCCCCAGCAACAAGATAATACAGATGCTCGAGGAGATGGGTGTCCGGTTTGGCTCGGAGATTAACGCCTACACCGGATTTGATGAAACTGTATATATGATGAAAATACCCTCCGACAAGGAAGAGTGGATTGACAGGGGCTTTCAGGTGCTTGAGGACTGGGCTCACCAGGTTAGTCTTGATGAAAAGGAGATCGACAAGGAGAGGGGAGTCATTATTGAGGAATGGAGAATGGGACTTGGCGCCGATGACAGGATGCAGTCAAAATATATTCCGGTTCTTTTCAAAGGCTCAAGGTATGCAGAAAGGCTGCCCATCGGAAAGATTGATGTTATAAAAAGCTTTCCTTATGACACGCTCAGGGCATTTTATGAAACATGGTACAGACCCGGTCTGATGGCTGTGGTGGTGGTTGGAGATATTGATCCTGAAGACGCCGAAACCAGGGTGAAGAAGTATTTTGGCAGGATAGAGAAGGCAAGGGAATCCAGGCCGAGGGTTGAATATCCGGTACCAGGAAATGAGGAACCTCTTGTCAGCGTGGTTACCGACAGGGAGGCAACAGGCAACACCATTCAGGTCATGTTCAAGCACCCGGCTGCAAGTTCTGTTACCTATGGTGACTACAGGAACTCGCTGTACAGAAGGATTTATACTTCAATTTTGAATAAAAGGTTAATGGAAATCACCCGGAAGCCTGATGCTCCTTTTCTGATGAGCGGATCGGAATATGGGCCATTTATAGGCCGATCGATCGATGTGTACGGATTATTTGCAGCAGCCAAGGAGAACAGGATTGAGGAAAGCCTCGAAGTTATAATGACCGAAAATGAGAGAGTTAGAAAGTTCGGGTTTACTGAAACCGAACTTGAAAGGGAGAAGAAAGATATTTATACTATCTATGAAAACGGGGCGATGGAAGCTGACAAAACAGAGTCGGGAACATTTGCCGACGAATTCATAAGGAATTACCTGACACGCGAATCCATTCCGGGTTACCTGAAAGAATTCGAGATGGTGAAGGAGTTGCTTCCCGGCATCACGCTTAATGAGCTTAATGAAACCGGACGAAAGTGGACAACGGAAAACAACATGTTGGTTCTGGTCACTGCTCAGGAGAAGGAAGGTATTAGTGTGCCGTCGGAAAAAGCAGTGACAGACATAATAAAATCAGTAAGTTCGAAGGAAATTGAACCCTATGTGGATGAGGTTGCCGATGTTCCGCTTCTTGAAAAAACCCCTGCGCCTTCGGAAGTCACAGGGAGAGTTGAGAATATTGTTTTCGGGTTTACTGAACTTACTTTCGGGAATGGTGTCCGGATGATTCTGAAGCCCACAGAATTCCAGAATGACCAGATCCTTCTTTCATCCACAAGTCCGGGCGGAACATCGCTCTATCCGGATAATGATATTATGTCGGCCATGCTGGCCTCGACGGTCGTCACCCAGAGCGGAGTGGGGTCGTACGATTATATGGGCTTGCAGAAGAAGCTGTCGGGAAACACGGCGAAACTCACGCCATTCATTAATGAGTTGAGGGAGGGAGTCAACGGAAGTTGTTCCCCGAAGGACCTCGAAACCATGCTTCAGCTTAATTATCTTTATTTTACCGCTATCCGGAGGGATGAGGATGCATTCAGTTCCTATGTTTCGAGGATGAGGAATATGATCAGGCCGATGAGGGCTAATCCCCAGATTATCTTTACAGATACCCTCACAAAGATTGTTACGATGAATTCCCCGAGGGAGATAGCTGTTCCGACTGAGGCCCAGCTCGATCAGGTAAACCTCGACCGGATAATCGAGATTTACAGGGACCGTTTTTCCGATGCCGGTGATTTCACTTATGTAATGGTAGGGAATTTCAACATTGATGAAGTATTGCCTTTGCTGGCGAAGTATATCGGCGGGCTGCCGTCGACCGGAAGGAAGGAGACATGGAGGGATGTAACATCAGAGTTCCCCGGGGGACGTGTGATCGTTGACGTACCCAGGAATTCAGAACCGCAGAGTCTGGTGGCGATGGTCTGGAACGGCGACTTTAAATGGAAAGATAAAGATCGCCAGGGTTTTGCCATGATGACTGACCTGATGTCGATAAAACTCAGGGAGGCAATGCGTGAGGAGCAGAGCGGTGTTTACGGGATCAGTTTTGAAGGCACCCCTTCGAAGTTTCCCACACCTGAATATACTTTGACTTCAAGCTGGGGATGTCATCCCGACAGCATATCGATGCTAACCCAGACAGTCCTCACTGAGATTGAAAAGCTAAGGAAGTATGGCCCAAACGTGGAAGACCTGAACAAGGTTAAGGAAACACTTATAAGAGCAAGGGAAACAGCCATGAAAGAAAACAGTTTCTGGCTTTCTGTACTTCAGAGTCACTACATGTATGGCACAAGGCTGCTTACACTCGATGAATACAGGAATTTTGTCAACTCATTTACACCTAAGGATATCAGGAAGATAGCTCTTAGGTATCTTGATACCCGGAACTATGTGAAGGTGGCTTTGCTGCCTGCTCCCGGGGTAACCGGAACCAATCCCTGAAACCGGGAAAACCGGCAGATGCCGGCTGTAGTCCGGATGTCCGGGGATCAGGCGAAATCAGAACAACCCGTGCAATTCCGCATTGATCTTGTCGATGACTTCGCTCAGGTGATCGTTGTTATTCGGGAAGTTGTAATGATCGGCTTCGATGATAAGCATTTTTCCCAGCTTGTACGATTGAATCCATGCCTCGTATCTTTCGTTGAGCCTCTTGAGGTAGTCGAGCCGGATTGAGCTTTCATATTCCCGGCCCCTTTTCTGGATCTGGTTTACAAGTGTCGGCACCGAAGCCCTGAGGTAAAGGATAAGGTCGGGCGGCTGGATGAGGGAGCTCATAAGGTTGAAGAGAGCTGTGTAATTATCGAAGTCACGGGTCGACATCAGTCCCATTGAATGAAGGTTGGGTGCGAATATATATGCATCCTCGTAGATGGTCCTGTCCTGGACAATATTCTCGTCTGTTTTTCTTATCTGAATGATCTGGTTGAAACGGGAATTAAGAAAGTAGATCTGCAGGTTGAACGACCATCTCTGCATGTCCTCATAGAAATCGTTGAGATATGGATTGTCATCAACATCTTCATAATGAGGGGTCCATCCGTAATGTTTGGCAAGGAGTCCTGCCAGTGTGGTTTTTCCTGATCCTATGTTGCCTGCTATTGCTATATGCATTTTCCGGGTTATTACTTTTCAGCCTCTAAAATACTAAAAATCCATAAAGTTCCTCAATAAATTCACGGGTGTTTGAGAGCCTTGGCACTTTGTTTTGCCCTCCAAGTTTGTTTTTAGACCTGAGCCATCTGGTGAATGTTCCCTGGGGGACGCTTTTTACAATGGGCATCACAAGATTGATGTCCTTGTGCCGTTTGGCCTCATAGTCGGAGTTGACCGATTTGAGTGTTTCATCGAGGAGGCGGGTGAATTTTTCAAGGTCATCGGGTTCCTTTTCGAATTCGATGAGCCATTCGTGGGATCCCCTCGACAATTCTCCCATGTAAACCGGTCCGGCCGTATATTCCAGGATGGAAGCTCCGGTACCAAGGCATGCTGCCTCGAGGGCTTTTTCGGCGTTTTCAGCTATCAATTCCTCGCCGAAGGCATTTATGAAATGCCGGGTTCTGCCTGTAATGCGGAACCTGTATGGATTGGTATCGGTAAACACTATCGTATCGCCGATGAGATATCTCCACAGGCCGCCGTTTGTAGAGATAACCATGGCATAATTTACATTTTTCTGCACTTCTCCGAGGGTCAGTGCCTGCGCTGAATCTGATCCTACTTTTCCTGCCGGTATGAATTCATAGAAGATACCGTAATCGAGCATCAGGAGCATGTCATTTCTTACCGGATCGTCCTGGATTCCGAAGAAACCTTCTGAAGCGTTATATGTTTCCATATAGTGCATCTGATCGCCCGGTATCAGTTTCCTGTAGATTTCACGGTATGGGGTGAAGCTGATTCCGCCGTGAAAAAAGACCTCAAGGTTTGGCCAGACCTCCAGCAGGTTCGACTTGCCCGTATAGGCGAGCACGCTTTTTATAAGTGTCAGGTACCACGAAGGGACACCTGAGAAACTTGTCACATTCTGTTTTGAAGCAATTTTCGTTATGAGTCCGAGCTTTTCTTCAAAATCCTCAATCAGGGCGGTTGCCCGGTCGGGAGTCCTGATCAGTTCAATATAAAAGGGAGTATTGCTCAGGAGAATTGCGGAGAGATCACCGGACACTGAACTGCTCCCGAGCTGGTTTAACCTGGAGCTTCCGCCAAGGGTGAGGGCTTTGCCGCTGAACATGCGGGTTGAGGGATAGTTCGAACAGTAGATGGCCAGGATATCCCTTGCAGCCTGGTAGTGGCATTTATGAAGTGATTCCCTGCTTACAGGGATGAACTTGCTTTTGCTTGATGTTGTTCCCGACGATTTGGCGAACCATCTGAAACTTCCGGGCCAGGTCAGGTCGCCTTCGCCTGCACGCATCCTTTCTATCAACGGCTGATAGTCATCATATGATCTGACAGGTATGCGCGCATTGAAATCGGCTGCGGTCCGTATCGATGAAAAACCGTACTGTCGCCCACATTCAGTCGAAGCCGCAATGGCAAGTATCTCTGAAAGGACTTTTTGCTGGATCTCAACCGGATTAAGTCTGAACTGATTTATCTGATTCAGGCGATTGGCATACAAACGCCTGATTATTGAAGGTATGAGAGCCATTGGAGACAGGACCTGTTTAAGGCCTAAAGATAGAGAAAAGATTTCCATTGAAATGCCTGGAATCAGCTGAATATTTCCCGCATCAGAGAGATTGAGTTCACTCTCCTCAGGCCCGGAAGGTGGATGCCGTAATACTTTATAATGGTCTCAAGCACCTCATTTCTAAGCTGACCTGTCATCGGGATCCTGGTCATGCCATCAAACGAGATGCTGAAGAAACTGGCCAGTATTTCTGCTATATGGGGCTCGCAGTATTCCGGATGAGTGGGAGGGAGGTGCAGGAAATTGCCATTCCGCAGGTCAAAATACTTTTTTGAGGGATCATCCCTTCTCCCGGGTTCAATTCCCAGGTAGCCGGTGAGTCCTATAAGGAAAGCAATGTGAAAATTTGAATATCCCTGATCGCACTCATCAAGATATCTGATCGAATTTTCGATGTAGTCGAAAAGCTCATGATTGGGGCTCTCCTCCCTGAGCACCGATGCAAGGATCTCCGAAAGGAACATGGCTATGCAGCACTTTTTAACATCGGCATATATTTGTGCCGGCGAGTGCGCGACAGAGAAATCCTTCAGCATCTGAACCTCCCGCGATTCCTTGTAATAGATAACCAGGTCGAGGATGAACATTGGCTGAAACAGGGCATTATGCCTTCCCGACTTCCGGCTGCGCATTCCCTTTATCAGCACAGCCTGGCGCCCGAAATCGCGGGTAAAGAATTGTACTATGACGCCCGAATCGGTATACTTTACCTGGTGGAGTATTATTCCTTTTGTCTTGTGAAGCATTACGGCCAATAGTTGGCTCAAATTTAAAATTATTATATTTACCTGTCAATCATATTAAAATGATATCATCGGGTAATGAGGAGCTGGTAAGGCGCGTGGCGAAGCTTGCAAGGCAAAACCAGGAGCTTGAGGAAAGAATTAAGAAACTGGAGAAGGAGAATGAAAGGCTGGCCGGGCAAAATGAGAAATACAAGGCAGTAAATCAGGAAGTTCAGCCTGCAGCCGAAGGTTCGCTTAAGTTCAATATGGCAACAATACTGTTTGCCGACGTGCAGGGACTGGAAAAGACCTATGAGGGAATCAACTCAGCAGAGATCATGGATGAACTTGATGAGATATTCTTTGAGTTCGGATCAATAGCAGCAAGGTACAAGATAGAGAGGATCAAGACAATCGGTGATACATTCATGTGTGCCGGAGGTATTCCTGTTAAAAATATAACAAACCCTGTGGATGTGGTGATGGCCGCCATGGAGATGCGGAATTTCCTCAACAGGTATGAAGGAGAAAAGAGGGGAGGAGAGAAAAGAATGTGGGACATCAGGATCGGGATTCATACCGGTCCGGTCATGGCTGCTGTTTCGGGAAGGAAAAAGGTCAGTTATGATATTAAGGGAGACACGGTTCACAATGCTATCAGGCTGGAGTCACTTTCAGAACACGGGTCAATACTGATTTCGGTGATGACCTATGAGCTTGTGAAGGAGTTTTTTGACTGTGAGTATTTTGGAAGGCTTCCGGTGAAATACAAGGGCGATCTCCTGGTCTACAGGGTAAAGGGACTAAAGCCCGAGTTTTCAGTGGACAGCCAGGGTCTGCTGCCCAACGGGTCATTTAAAATCAAGTTTGGACTTATCCAGCTCACCGACCTGCAGGAGATGATTCTGGATAAGCTTGAAAAGGAGCTTCCTGATTTTGTATATTATCATAATGTAAAGCATACTGTCGATGTCGTGACCGAGGTTGAACTTATCGGCTGGGCTGAAGGCTGCACCGACGAGGAGATACTCCTGCTCAAGACGGCAGCGCTGTTTCACGACACGGGAATAACTGTTTCATTCGATGAGCATGAATTGCGCGGGACCGAATATGCTAGGAAGGTTCTTCCTGAATATGGATACACACCGGAACAGATTGAGAAGATATGTTCGATTATCATGGCGACAAGGCTTCCACCTAAGCCGGCCGGCCTGCTGGAGGAGATAATCTGCGACTCGGATCTCGACTATCTTGGGCGAAGCGATTTTATTCCCGTTTCAAATACTCTTTTCGAGGAGCTTAAGGCTCAGAACAAGATGAAGGATCTGAATGAATGGAACAAGCTGCAGGTGAAATTCATTTCGGGACATCAATATTTCACGAAAACGGCAAGGAGCCTGAGGGAGGTGAACAAAAAGCTTCAGATAGAAAGGATAAAAAGCCTGATTACGGATTGATCATTTGGATATGACCATAATCCTGGTGATGCACGACTCAGAACCGTCACCTGCAGCACAAAAGACAAGATAAACACCCGATCTCACCCTTCGGCCGTTATAAGTTGACAGGTCCCAGGTTGCCTGTCCCCCTTCGGATCTTGTCTCACTTACGAGGTTACCGCTAATATCGGTGATCTTGACTTCTGTATCCCTCATCAGTCCGGTTATGGTTACATTTCCCGTAAAGTTTTCACGTACGGGATTAGGGAAGGAATATACGTTACTGAAGGATTCATTCCCGGACGTGGCATTTTCCCTGACTGATAGAGTTCCTCCGGAAGTTCCGAGCCAAACCTCTCCGGTCAGCTGGTTAATGGCAATGGATGCAATTGAATCGGAGAACAACGGGCTGTTGGAAGTATTATAGTTTTTCAGAAGGGTTGTGCCGTCGGCCGACAGCAGGTAAGCCCCGGAGTTCAGGGTTCCCAGCCATTTCCTGTTTGCACCGTCAACGGCTATGGAAGTTATGGTTTCTGTGCCAAGCATGTAGTCGGCCAGTCCCGATCCGTCATTCCTCGGGACTTTTATCCGCGAGCCCCTGACATCGCCGTCAAAAACACCTTGAGGGTTATGATAGATCACCGGTCCCTGGCCGGTGCCCACCCATATGCTTCCATCGAGGTCCTCAGCAAGTGAGAAGGCTGAATTAATGGTTCTGTCATCGCTGTCAATGATGGTCAGTTTTCTTGTTTTATCGTCGGTGCTTATGCCGGGCGTACCGTTATCATCAATTATGAATAATCCATAACCGCCGGGGAGAATAATCCAGAGCTGACCTGAGGATGTTGCTATCAGATCTCCTGCAAGCGGAGCATTTATGTTAACAGGATAGGATTCCCAGGTTCCGTCGGATTTAAGCGCTTTGATTTTAGCCGTGGCGCCAGGCTGTGTGATCCAGAGGTTCCCGGTCTTGTCCCGGGCAAGTCCCAGGACTCTTGTTTCACCTGATAATCCGGACTCAAGGGGTGAATTTGATGAGTCGAATTGTTTTACCACGGAATTGTTCTCATACATGAATAAGCCGCCTCCCCATGATGAAACAAAGTACCGTGTGGGATCTGAGGGATCGATAACGGCCCTCATGGCATCGTAGTGAGATCCGGATGATATGTTTTCAAACTTCCGGCCGTCATGTACCGAAACCATGTAAGGCAGTTTCAATCCGTTCCACGAGCCGTTGGTTCCTCCGGCGCAAATTATTGTTTTTCCTCCTTCAGAAGTAATATCCGCTACCTCATTGGAGCCAGGGCCCGATGCCGGCAGACCAGTGAAACCAGTCATGTTTTTTCCCTGGATCGTCCCATGTTTTCTGTCAGCTATCCAGATGTCGTTTCCGAAAATCAGAGCCTGGCAGATATCGGGTTCTCCCCAGCCGTAGGATGAGATTTCCTTTTTTAGAATTCCCTGTGAACTATAGTATTTTAACGATCGGGATGAGGAAATTGAAAACCCGTCAGGAGCCGGATCAAAGGATCTGTTTACCGTTCCGGCAGATTGTGAAAAGACAGATACGCCCTGGCTTATTGCATATACAATATCATCTCCGGAATCACCGGGCACATTGCAGTACAGTGTTTCGCCGGCAAAGATCACCTTGTTGCATCCTGCTTCAGGCATTCCCTGTACCCTTCCCCAGTTGCCCGAATAAGAAAGTCCCTGATTCTGAATGTCAGCCTGCCACAGACCGTTTGCAGTAGCGGCGTAAACCATTCCGTTCCCGAAAGCAAGGTCGAAAACCTCATTATCGCCGTATTCCTGACCAGGTCTCCACGTATCCCGGATCTCTTTTCTTACAATATCGGCAATTATGATTCCATAGCCAGAGGCGAGGAAAGCATAATTGTCCCTTGTTCTTATCCTGTTGATTTTCTTTTGACCATAAGGGAACCTGTTCCGGATATAGGGGATGTTTTCAATGCTGCTTCTCCTGACCAGGTCAATATTCAGGTTTGTGTACGCTATTATCAGAGTGCTGTTTGTCTCCGACCACCCTGTTGAGGCAATTCCTGTTTCAGAAAGACCATTCACGGGAGACAGCTTCCGGATTTCATTCATTCCGGTTTCATAGACCAGTATGGAAGCTCCTGTTGAGGAGTAGATTATATCTGCATTGCCTGAAATGCCTGCAGCAGTGTTATAGTTGAGATGATCGGTCCAGGATCCGACCGGTGTCTGGCCCTTAAGGGTGAACAGGATGAAAGCAGATACTGTTATGGATAACAGTTTTTTCATCTTTCAGGTGGTCGGGATTGACTTATCCGTTTCATTTTCCCTGAAGTAACCGGAAAGGAATGATTTCAGCTTAGCAAAGGCTCTGGCACGATGGGAGATAAGGTTCTTTTCATCAAGGTCCATTTCGGCAAAGGTTGATTTGCTTCCATCCGGCACAAATACCGGATCATATCCGAATCCCATTCTGCCTCTTCTTTCACTGATGATTTTTCCGTTTACGATTCCTTCGAAAAGATACTCCTTTCCTTCGAGGATAAGGGCGATGACTGTCCTGAACCTGGCATTGCGGTTAGGATTGTTCCCGATAAGTGAAAGCAGTTTGTCGATATTGGCTTCCGAAGACTTGCTGGCGCCCGCAAACCGTGCGGAGTGTACTCCCGGTTCTCCATTCAGGGCTTCTGTTTCAAGACCGGTATCATCTGCAAAGACATTCATTCCGGTGGCATTGTGGATGAATCGTGCCTTATGGAGTGCATTCCCTTCAAGGGTCGGTTCGTCCTCAGGGATATCCTCCTCCATTTTTATGTCGCTGAGACTTAAAAGTTTAAAGCTGTCACCCAGGACATTATTGATTTCCCTTATCTTGTGCAGGTTATTTGATGCAAATACGATTTCCATCCGGCCAGTGATTTTCAGGGCAAATTTAATAAATAAAAGTGCCGAAAGTTTTGGAATGTCACAATGGCACACAAAGTTTGGCGTTAATAAAGTTTAGTGATAAATTTGGAAACGTTTAGGTAGAATTATAAGTAGATGCTGTTAATGAAGAAGTTGAGCCTTTCAATGTATCTGATGGCTGTTGCAGCGCTACTTTCCGTCCCATCACTTGCCGGTTCGGGTGATCCGGCCGGCCTCACTCTCAGGCTTCCTGTAATCATAACCGTAGTTATTGTACTGCTTATAGTCCAATATCTTTTCTACCGGCTCCTGGAACGAAAGTTCAGAAGAAGGCAGGAGGAGCTTGAGCAGATAATCACTAAAAAGAATGAAGACCTGATCAAAATAAATGAAAAGACCGAAGCGCTTCTTGCGAATGTACTGCCGAAAGACACGGCCGAAGAGCTCATGGCCAAGGGTAAGGCCACAAAAACCAAGTATAATTTTGTGACTGTTTTGTTCTCCGACATTCAGGGTTTTACGCAGATTGCCGAGGAAATGAATCCGGAGGTACTGATAGATGAGCTTGATAAGTTCTTTTTCCATTTTGATTCGGTAGTTGACAAGTACAGGATCGAAAAGATAAAAACCATCGGGGATGCGTATATGTGTGCAGGAGGTATACCCGAAAAGAACAGGACCAATCCGGTTGAAGTTACACTGGCTGCACTTGAGATGCAGGATTACATGCATAAGCTTAAGGAGGAATCGCTTGTCAGAGGGATAAAATACTGGGATATCAGGATTGGTATTCATACCGGCAATGTTATCGCCGGTGTTGTAGGTCACAAGAAGCTGTCGTATGATATCTGGGGTGATACTGTAAACATCGCAAGCCGTATGGAATCATCGGGCGAGGGGGGCAGGATAAACATCTCGGGGGCCACATATGAGTTTGTTAAGGATTTCTTTGAATGTGAATACAGGGGCAGGATGCCCGTAAAGTACAAGGGTGAACTGGAAATGTATTTCGTAAAGGGAATACGTCCGGAGCTCAGGGATGGGAACGGATTGCCCAACGAGAGGTTCAGGTTCATGGTTCAGATGATGAAGCTCCAGGATGTCGAGGAGAAGGTCAGCAGGTTATTCCTTGAGGAAGCTCATCCGAACCTGTATTTCCACAATGCACAATATGCCATCGGTATAGCGGCTCAGGCTGAGCTGCTTGCCATTGCCGAAGGAGTACAGCCCGAGCAATATGTTCCCTTAAAGCTTGCTTCCGTTTTTCTTATTACGGGCTTTTTGAGGGAATATGAAAATCCGGCCGGAGCATCCTGCAGGATAATGGAGGAGATGCTTCAGGGCTTCGGGCTTGATGGAATTTTTATCAATCAGGCCAGAGAACTCATTATCAACTCATTTGAAGGGAGGTATGAATCAGATTCCGACAGGATAATGCATGATGCAAGGTATGACTACCTGGGGAGGGTCGATTTCATAAAAATGAGTGGTAAGCTTTTAAGGGAGATGAACGAACATGGCATTAGCACCGGAGCCGTCCAGTGGAGGGAAATGCAGGAAATGTTCCTTTCCAATCACGATTTTCTTACAAATACCGGTAAACTCTTAAGGAGTGTTTCAATCGAAGAGCAGATTGCCCGGCTCAGGGAAAAGGCATATTAAGAGGAGAAATCATGTGCGGATTGGTTATAAAAATGTACTTTTACCGGGAATTTTAAAAATCAGTATTATGGAGAATCTCGACTGGAAAAATCTGCCTTTTGGTTATATGAAAACCGAATATAATATCCGTTGTTTTTACAAGGACGGTAAATGGGGTGACCTTGAAGTATCCAAGTCGGATCATATTGATGTGCATATAGCTGCAACAGGACTTCATTACGGGCAGGAAGCTTTTGAAGGGCTGAAGGCATATATGGGAAAGGATGGAAAGGTAAGGTTGTTCCGCTGGGAGGAAAATGCAAAGAGGTTTGCCTTTTCTGCCGACGGTATAATGATGGCCCCATTACCGGTTGAAAAGTTCAGGGAGGCAGTTTTCAAAGTTGTTCAGCTTAACAAAAAGTTTATTCCTCCCCATGGCTCAGGTGCTTCTCTGTATATAAGACCCTTTTTGTTTGGAAGCGGAGCAGAAGTTGGTGTCAAGCCGGCTTTGGAGTATACATTCATAGTTTTCGTGACCCCTGTGGGCCCATATTTCAAGGGAGGGATCAAACCGGTAAGCATGCTGATATGCAGGGATTTTGACAGGGCAGCACCCAGGGGAACGGGCATTTTCAAGGTAGGAGGCAATTATGCGGCCAGTCTCAGGGCAGGAATGGCTGCAAAGCATGGAGGTTATGCAAGTACAATCTTTCTTGATGCAAAAAGGAAGAAATACATTGATGAATGCGGCCCGGCAAACTTCTTTGGAATTAAGGACAATACTTATATAACACCGAAATCAGAATCAATCCTGAGATCAATTACAAACATGAGTCTGATTGAAGTGGCCGCTTCTCTCGGGATAAAGACCCAGAGGAGAAGGGTGCCGGTTGAGGAACTCTCGGAGTTTTCCGAAGCCGGTGCATGCGGAACCGCAGCCGTTATAAGTCCCATCGCAAAAATTGTGGATCCGGACAGGAACAAGGTCTATGAATATTGCAGGGACGGGAAACCCGGACCGGTTACAATGAAGCTTTACAACAAGCTGGTGGGTATCCAGTACGGTGATGTTGAGGATGAATTCGGCTGGATTACCTTTGTTGAATAAACAGGCGGTTCATCGGATATGAAAAGCAAGGAAACAGGATTTTCAAAGGCCCGGCTGGGAGGATCGTATCTGACGCTGGTGATCAGCGTTTCGCTGGTGCTTTTTCTGTTGGGAATACTGGGTCTGGTGCTTATAAATGCAAAGGAACTGTCGGATTATTTCAGGGAAAGCCTTTCATTCTCCGTGATACTTGATGAGGATGCCAGGGAAGCGGATATCAGGATGCTTCAGAAGGACCTGGATGCAAAATCGTATGTGAAATCGACAGAATATGTATCGCGCGACGATGCGGCTGTCAAGATGAAGGAAGAGATGGGAGAGGATTTCATCAGCTTTCTTGGAGACAATCCCCTTCCGCCCTCAATCGATGTTTACCTTTATGCAGGCTATACAAACCGCGACAGTGTGGGGAAGTTCGAGAAATACATACTTGAGTATCCTTTTGTAAAGGAAGTGTGGTACGAGGATTCACTCCTTTACCTGATAAACGAGAACGTCAGGAAGATCACCATTTTCCTTCTTATCATCAGCTCATTTCTCTTTCTTATCGCAGTCACTATTATCAACAACACAATAAGGCTTGCTATTTATTCCAAGCGGTTTCTGATCCGCACCATGCAGCTTGTCGGAGCAACCAGGTCGTTTATAAGAAAGCCTTTCCTTATCCGGAGTGTTTATCATGGTGTTCTTGCTTCCCTTATAGCAATGCTCCTGCTGATAGGGTTGCTCTATCTGATTGAAAAGGAGTTTCTGATGCTCTTCACATTTGAAAGCACCAAACTGCTGCTGCTTCTGGGAGCTGTTCTTGTGCTGGCAGGCATCCTGATAAATCTGGTTTCGACCTTTCTGTCAGTCAACCGTTACCTCGATATTTCTGAAGATAAATTATATAATTAAGTCATGGCATTAAAAAATGAAAACAAGGAAAAGCCGAATTTTGCCCTGGCTCCCGAGAACTACAAGCTTCTTGCCATAGGCTTTGCAATTATTGTGGCGGGATTCCTTCTTATGCTCGGGGGGAAATCGGAAGATCCAAATGAATTCAGCGACAAAATATTCAGTTTCAGAAGGATTACACTGGCGCCCATTGTCGTCCTGATCGGATTCATATTTGAGATATGGGCGATAATGAAGAAACCCGGGGATTCAAACAATAAACCGGAATAATCCCGAATGAATATTTTTGAAGCAATTGTCCTTGGCCTGCTACAGGGACTGACAGAATTCCTGCCCGTAAGCAGTTCCGGGCACCTGGAGATCGGAAAAGTGTTGTTCGAACTTGACAAGGGGAAAAACTTCTATTTCACGGTTGCTGTTCACGGGGCGACCGTTCTGAGTACGCTTGTTGTTTTCCGCAAGGAGTTGCTTCAGCTGGTCAGAGGTGTTATTAAGTTCAGGATGAACGAAGAGACCATCTACGTCCTTAAGATAATTGTATCAATGATACCCATAGCCATAGTAGGCTTTCTTTTCAGGGAACAGGTTGAAGGACTGTACAACGGGAACATGCTTTTAATCGGCCTGATGCTTATTGTGACATCAGTACTCCTTGCTGCCGGGCATTTTTCAGCCAGGAGGGAGAGAAGCATCGGGTACCTTGACGCGTTTATAATCGGGATAGCTCAGGCTATAGCTGTTATTCCCGGCATTTCAAGATCGGGAACTACAATTTCAACAGGAATGATGCTTGGCAACCGTAAGGAGGAACTGGCAAGGTTTTCGTTTCTGATGGTTCTCATACCTATTCTGGGAGCTAATTTCCTGGAGATTTTTTCAGTAACAGAGAAAGCAACAGTCAGCATCAGTCCTGTTGTTCTTATTGCGGGCTCACTTACAGCTTTCATCGCAGGCTATGCTGCCTGCAAGTGGATGATCAGCATTGTAAGAAAGAGCAAGATGATCTGGTTTGCGGCTTATTGTTTTCTGGTTGGTTTGATTACAATTTTTTTCCTTTAGATGTTGTCTCAGGATAATATTGATTTTGAAGCGGGGCAGGTCATGTTGTTTGACAAACCCCTTTACTGGACCTCGTTTGATCTTGTGAACAAGGTCAGGATAATGATCAGGAGTGCATTGGGAATCAAGAAAATCAAGACGGGTCATGCCGGAACACTCGATCCTCTTGCGAGTGGTCTGCTTATTATTTGTACCGGAAGGGCAACAAAGAGGATAGAGGAGTTCAGGGATCTCGACAAGGAATATGTTGCAACCATCCGTCTCGGGGAGACCACACCATCGCACGATCGCGAGACGGAAGTCGACGGGCGGTACCCCGTTGAACATATAAATGAAGAACTTGTTATACAGATAATGAACGGTTTCCTTGGGGAGCAGAAGCAGGTGCCTCCTGTCCATTCTGCGAAGTTGCTTGAAGGGAAGCGTGCTTATGAATATGCAAGGAAAGGAATTGAAAAGGAAATGACACCGGTTAAAGTTCATTTCAGGGAGTTGGAGCTGATTTCAGCTGAACTGCCCGAGATAATGGTACGAATTGTCTGCAGCAAGGGGACTTATGTAAGATCCTTTGCAAGGGATCTGGGCCTGGCTCTCGGAAGCGGAGCCTGTCTGACCAGTCTTGTAAGGACTGCAATCGGTCATTATAAGTTGAAAGATGCATTTTCTATTGAAAAATTTGAAAATTTCATTGAAGAAATGAAACATAATGGAAAATCATCCGTATAAAGGATTTCATAAAAACAAATATCAATAATCGGTATATGAAACTATCGCAATTCAGGTATAATTTGCCGCAGGAGCTGATTGCTCTTTATCCGGCCGATAACAGGGATGAATCGAGGCTGTTGGTTGTAAACAGGAAAACAGGGACGTTTGAGCACAAGGTATTCAAGGAGATCACGGAATATTTTACTGAACATGATGTTCTGGTATTCAATAACACAAAGGTTTTTCCGGCCAGGTTATATGGCAACAAGGAAAAGACAGGAGCAGAAATAGAAGTTTTTCTTTTGAGAGAGCTGAACAGGGAGCAAAGGTTATGGGATGTTCTGGTTGATCCGGCAAGGAAGATCAGGATTGGAAACAAGCTTTATTTCGGAGAGGATGATCTGCTTGTCGCAGAGGTAATTGACAATACCACGTCGAGGGGAAGGACACTGAGGTTTTTATTCGACGGGACATACGAGGAATTCAAGCAGACATTGTACAGTCTGGGTGAAACACCCCTTCCCAAGTTTATAAACAGGCCGGTTGAACCCGAGGACAGTGAGCGTTACCAGACAATATTTGCAAAGCATGAGGGAGCTGTTGCAGCGCCGACTGCAGGACTTCATTTCAGCAGGGAACTGCTTAAGAAGCTCGAGATTATCGGAGTTGAGTTTGCCGAGATCACACTGCATGTGGGGCTTGGTAATTTCCGCAGTGTCGATGTTGAGGATCTTACAAAGCACAAGGTTGACTCGGAAAGGATAAGGATCACCGAGGAAGCGGCAGAGATGGTGAACAAGGCAAAGGACAACAGGTATAAAGTTTGCGCTGTGGGAACGACAGTGGTCAGGACTCTTGAAAGTTCAGTCTCCACCACAGGATATCTCAAACCGTTTGACGGATGGACTAATAAATTCATCTTTCCCCCGTACGAATTCAAGGTTCCCGACATGATGATAAGCAACTTCCATCTTCCATACTCTACGCTTCTCATGATGGTGGCCGCATTCACCGGTTATGATCTGCTTTTTGACGCCTACAAGTTGGCAGTTAAGGAGAAATACAGGTTCGGAACCTATGGTGATGCAATGCTGATTATTTAGGATCGACGAAAGTCTTTTACCTTTAGGGGCCGGTTGGATTATTTCAACCGGCTTTCTGTTGTTAATAAATTGTTAGTAACAGATAAGAAATGCAACAGGTTAAACGTTATTAGCAGGGCTTTAATCATTAAAGAAAGACTATCCGGTAAGCGAATGGAATGGCGAACCGGATTTTTTAGCCGTGTTGAAAAATTTAACCTGGTAGTTTGATTGGTAACAGGAACATAGGAATTGTAAACGCGTCAGCGGTCGGAGATCTGATAATCAGGAACCTAAACAACAAGTTGAAGGTTATCCTGTTTATTCTTATCCTGGCTGCAGGTGGCAGCATCAGTTCATTCGGACAGCTTTGTCCGGCTGTCCCTTTCGGCTATCAGTACCAGAAGACATTCGAGATAAACGGTTCATTGGTTGGAGGGGTGCTTATAAACTTTCCGGTCCTGGTTAATATAACTAATCCCATCAGCAATGAACTGAAAAATGTAATTTACGGCGGCCATGTTTGTGATATCAATGGCAATGACATTATTTTCACGGATGCAAATTACAACAGACTGGAACATCAGATTGAAAGTTACAATAACACAACCGGCCGGCTGATTGCATGGGTAAGGTTCCCGATATTGGGCAATTCCGGCAATACCACATTCAGGGTGCTTTATGGCAATTGCCAGATTACATCGAGCCAGTCATCCGGGATTGTCTGGAGTCCGGATTATCGCGGAGTATGGCATTTAAGCGGATCCGATTATACCGATGCCAGTCCGGCAGGCAATGACGGGACTCCGAATATTGTCTCGACTGCATCTGGAAAGATAGCTGGAGGAGCGAGCTTCAACGGAAATTCCTCCTATCTCAGAATGCCCTCTCTTAATGGTGTTGTTGCAACCAATCAGCCTCATACAATAAGTATCTGGGCGAAGTATAACCCAGTCCCCAACACTGTTCAAAATTTTATTTCATTTCAGAATTCGGGAGACATGAGCTCTGTTCAGGTCGGCTTCCGTGGTAGCAGGCCAAATGCCTGGAAATGGGAAGGCGCTACATTGGCGTCGGCTCCTACAGCGCCCTCGACGAAAGACTGGCATTATTATGTTTACACTTTTGACGGGACAACACACCGACTCTATGTCGACGGTGTGCCTCATCAAAGTACTGCTTCAGCCCAGACAGGCATACCGAATGAAGCAAACCTGGGTCGCTACAACAATGGTGAATACTTCGACGGGGAACTCGATGAGGCAAGGTATTCCGTTACAGCCAGGTCGGCCGAATGGATCACAACCGAGTTCAACAATCAGAACGATCAGGTTATGGGTTCAGGAAGATTCATTCAGAGCATAGGCCCCGAAACTGAATATAATTCCCCTTCATACTACATTTTCGACCTGTGTGAGGGAACAACCGTTAACTACAGAATTCCCTCACAGGCCGGACATACCTATACCTGGACAATAACAGGAGGAACTCCGGCAACATACGTGGGAAATCCTGTTACAGTGACATGGGGTGCACCGGGAACCGGTACAATAATGCTGAATGACCACAGTGGCTTATGTGACGGGAATTCGCCGGTTTACAGTGTTATTATTCGACCCCGGCCTACTGCTCCTACTCTGAATACAAAGACGCCAAACCTTCCGGAAGTTTGCGCCGGACAATCAGTTTCTGCAACTTTTAATCCCGGGACCGGAGGGGTGGGATGCACTGATGCCTTCCAATACCGTTATGATGGTTCAGGGATATGGGCGACATATACCCCCGGCACAGGCTTGAGTACCACGGGTCACACGCTGGTTGAAATCCAGGGCCGCAGGGCCGGATGCACCGGAGGACCGGGCTGTACGGAAAGTGACTGGGTAAGCCTGGCATCATGGATTGTCAATCCTCAGCCGCTTGCACCCACACTGGCCGTGAAGACGCCGAACCTTATGGTAATTTGCGCTGGTCAGACAGTATCGGCAACTTTCAATCCGGGATCGGGAGGAACAGGATGCACTGATGCCTTCCAGTATCGCTTCGATGGAGGCTCATGGGCGACCTATTTCCCGGGTCAGGTACTTGGCACAAATGGTCATATTTCTGTGACAATAAGGGGTATGAGAGGCGGATGCACCAGCTTATCAGGGTGTTCAGGCACCACATGGTACGATCTGGCAACATGGACTGTGAATCCCCAGCCCCTGGCTCCCACAATAAACACAAGGATACCAGATCTCGCTGCTGTATGCGAGGGTACATTGGTTTCAGCCACATTCAATTCCGGAACCGGAGGGTCAGGATGCTCTGATTCGTTCCAGTACCGCTTCGATGGAACAGGTACCTGGTATGAATACACCCCCGGCAATACAATCAATACAACAGGTCATACACTTGCAGAGATACAGGGAAGGAGATCAGACTGTACAGCAGGATCCGGATGTACGGGTACCGGCTGGGCCGACCTTGCATCGTGGAATGTGAATCCGCAGCCTGCCGGACCGGCTCTCGATTCAAAATCGCCTGATCTTGCTGCGGTTTGCGCAGGACAGGCAGTATCTGCAACCTTTACCTCAGGTTCGGGCGGTGTGGGATGCAGCGACTTATTCCAATATAGTTATGACGGTTCAGGAACATGGATTAACTATACCCCCGGCAATGCAATAAGCACTTCAGGACACAACCGGGTTCAGATACGCGGTCAGAGGTCGGGATGCACAGCCGGATCGGGATGTACCGAAACAGCATGGGTTACCCTTGCGGAATGGAATGTGAATCTCCAGCCGACAGGACCGGCACTTGATGTCAGATTGCCCGCTCTTGCAGCAGTATGCGCAGGTCAGGCCGTTTCTGCAACATTTGTTGCAGGTTCAGGCGGCGTGGGATGCAGTGATGCCTTTGAGTACAGTTATGATAATTCTGGAATTTGGAGTGATTATATCTCCGGTTCTGATATCGGCACCACAGGTCACACCAGGGTTGAGATACGAGGTCAGAGAACAGGCTGCACTGCTGGTTCAGGATGTACGGGAACGGGCTGGGCAACACTTGCATCGTGGGATGTGAATCCCCAGCCAACAGGCCCGGCACTTAATGTCAAATCACCTGATCTGGCAGCAGTATGCGGTGGAGAGACGGTGTCGGCAACATTTACCTCAGGCTCAGGAGGTGCAGGCTGCAGCGATGTATTCCAGTATAGTTATGATGGTTCGGGAACATGGAATGGCTACATCCCCGGCAACGGCATAAGCACAGCAGGTCACAACAGGGTTCAGATACGCGGTCAGCGGGCCGGCTGCACTACCGGATCGGGATGTACCGGAACCTCATGGGCCACACTTGCGGATTGGAATGTAAATCTCCAGCCAGTTGCACCTACACTCGCCGGAAAACTTCCAAATCTTGCAGCAGTATGCGCAGGACAGGCAGTTTCTGCAACATTTATGACAGGTTCAGGCGGAGTGGGATGCAGTGATGCCTTCGGGTACAGTTATGATAACAGCGGAATCTGGAATAATTATCTCTCCGGTTCAGAGATAAGTACAACGGGACACAGCAAGGTTGAGATTCGCGGTCAAAGAACCGGTTGCACTGCCGGATCGGGATGTACCGGAACCTCATGGGTCACACTGGCCGAGTGGAATGTATATCCCCAGCCAACAAGCCCGGCACTTAATGTTAAAACACCAGACCTTGCAGCAACATGCGCAGGTCAGCCAGTTTCTGCAACATTTGTTGCGGGATCAGGCGGTGCAGGATGCACTGATTCATTCCGGTACAGCTATGATGGATCCGGTACATGGACCGCCTACACACCCGGAAGCACAATCATTACCACAGGTCATACATTAATAGAAATACAGGGAAGAAGAGCAGGCTGCACAACAGGATCCGGATGTACGGGAACAGATTGGACAACACTTGTATCGTGGGATATAAATCTGCAGCCTGCAGGACCGGCGCTTGATGTCAGATCGCCCGCTCTTGTAACAGTATGTGCGGGTCAGCCAGTTTCTGCAACATTTTTGGCAGGTTCAGGCGGCGTGGGATGCAGTGATGTCATCGAGTTCAGCTATGATAACAGCGGAAACTGGAGCAGTTATATCCCCGGTTCAGATATCAGCACCACGGGACACAGCAGGGTTGAGATTCGCGGTCAAAGAACAGGATGCACGGCCGATGCAGGATGTACGGGAACCGAATGGGTAATACTTGCTGCCTGGGATATAAATCTGCAGCCGACAGGACCAACTCTTGATGCAAAGACACCTGATCTTGCCACAATCTGTGACGGACAACCGGTATCAGCTGCATTCACGGCAGGGACAGGCGGAGTGGGATGCAGTGATGCATTCGAGTACAGTTATAATAACAGCGGAATCTGGAACAATTATATCCCCGGTTCAGATATCAGCACCACGGGACACAGCAGGGTTGAGATACGCGGTCAGAGAACAGGCTGCACGTCCGGTGCAGGATGTACTGGAACCGACTGGGTAATACTAGCGACATGGGATATAAATCTGCAGCCGACAGGACCGGTGCTTGATGTAAAGACACCTGATCTTGCCACAATTTGTGACGGACAACCGGTATCAGCTACATTCACGGCAGGGACAGGCGGAGTGGGATGCAGTGATGTCTTCGGGTACAGTTATGATAACAGCGGAATCTGGAGCGATTATACACCTGGTTCGAATATCAGCACCACCGGACACAGCAAGGTTGAGATACGTGGCCATAGAACAGGCTGCACAACCGGTGCAGGATGTACGGGAACTGACTGGGCAACACTTGCATCGTGGGATGTGAATCCCCAGCCAACAAGCCCGGCACTTAATATAAAATCACCCGCTCTTGATGCGGTATGCGATGGAGAGACGGTGTCGGCGACTTTTAGTCCGGGGACCGGCGGTGTCGGATGCACTGATTCATTCCGGTACAGCTATGATGGAACCAGTACCTGGGTTGATTACACACCCGGAAGCACAATCATAACCACAGGTCATACCTTAATAGAAATACAGGGAAGGAGAGCAGGCTGCACTGCAGGTGCAGGATGTACGGGAACTGACTGGGCAATACTTGTATCGTGGAATATAAATCCTCAGCCGACAGGACCAACCCTTGATGTAAAGACACCTGATCTTGCCACAATATGTGACGGACAACCGGTATCGGCAACATTCACCGCAGGGACAGGCGGAGTGGGTTGCAGTGATGCCTTCGGGTACAGTTATGATAATTCAGGATTTTGGAATGATTATATCCCCGGTTCAGACATCAGCACCACTGGTCACACCAGGGTTGAGATACGAGGTCAGAGAACAGGCTGCACGGCCGGTGCAGGATGTACGGGAACCGACTGGATAATACTTGCGACATGGGATATAAATCCCCAGCCGACCGGGCCAACTCTTGATGCAAAGACACCCGATCTTGCAGCAGTATGCGACGGAGAGACGGTATCGGCAACTTTCACCCCGGGGACGGGCGGTGTCGGATGCACTGATTCATTCCGGTACAGCTATGATGGAACCGGTACCTGGATTGATTATACACCCGGAACAGCAATCATAACCACAGGTCACTCTCTTGTTGAAATACAGGGAAGAAGCTCAGGATGCACGGCAGGTTCGGGATGCGGTGAAACACCTTGGGAAACACTTGTTTCATGGGTGGTGAATCCCTATCCGGTTCTGAGCAGTACACTGACACCGGATCCCGTCTGCAGCGGATCTGTTTTCAGCTATACACCTGAAAGCTCAGTACCTTTGACCGGTTTTGCCTGGACAAGGACAGCTGTCGCTGGTATTTTGCCCGGTACGGATGGCTCAGGAAACGGTAATCCGAATGAGGTTCTTGAAAACACCACATCAGTTCCGATTAATGTAAGGTATCAGTATACTCTTTCCGCCAATGGCTGCTCAAATTCGACAATTTACAATGTTGATGTAGTGGTGAATCCCATACCGGTAATGAGCAGTACACTGACACCAGATCCAATATGCAGCGGAACAGTTTTCAACTATACTCCCCAAAGCCTGACAGCGGACACCAACTTTGACTGGACCAGGGCTGAAGTTGCAGGAATATCAACCTCCGGATCAGGTTCAGGAACTGACAATCCTAATGAAATACTTACGAATAACACCAATAGTCCGGTCACAGTCAGTTACGTTTACACCCTGACGGCAAACGGATGCACAAATCCTTCTGATTTCATTGTAAATATTACAGTCAATCCGACTGCCGATGTTGCTCAGCCTGACGACCAGGTGGTGTGCAATGAAGGTGCAACGGCAGATATAGAATTTACCACTGGCAATACCGGCGGTACTGTTACCTACACCTGGACCAATGACACGCCATCGATAGGACTTGCCGGCACAGGCAATGGAGACATACCGACCTTTACTGCAACGAACACCACCCTGGTGCCTGTTGTTGCAACAATAATTGTAACGCCTCATTTTGAGAACGGAGGAACGACCTGTGACGGACCGGCAAAGACCTTTACAATCACTGTCAATCCGACTGCCGATGTTGCTCAGCCTGACGACCATGTGGTGTGCAATGAAGGTGCAACGGCAGATATAGAATTTACCACTGGCAATACCGGCGGTACTGTTACCTACACCTGGACCAATGACACGCCATCGATAGGACTTGCCGGCACAGGCAACGGGGACATTCTGTCCTTCACTACAACGAATACCACTCTGGTACCTGTAGTGGCAACAATTGTTGTAACACCTCATTTTGAGAACACAGGAACGACCTGCGACGGTCCAACAAAGACATTTACAATTACAGTCAATCCGACAGCTGATGTTGCTAAGCCTGATGACCAGGTTGTATGCAATGAAGGTGCAACGGCAGATATAGAATTTACCACTGGCAACACCGGCGGCACGGTTACATATACATGGACCAACGACACGCCGTCGATAGGACTTGCCGGCAC
>JAVEXG010000012.1:33905-51566 GCA_034004115.1 Bacteroidales bacterium
TTGCCGGCACAGGCAATGGAGACATACCGACCTTTACTGCAACGAACACCACCCTGGTGCCTGTTGTTGCAACAATAATTGTAACGCCTCATTTTGAGAACGGAGGAACGACCTGTGACGGACCGGCGAAGACCTTTACAATCACAGTCAATCCGACTGCCGATGTTGTTCAGCCTGTCTCTCAGGTAGTCTGCAATGATGCCCCGACTCTGGACATAGTCTTTACTACTGGCAACGGAGATGGTGTCACCACCTACACCTGGACCAATGACACTCCGTCAATAGGGCTTGCCGGCTCAGGAGATGGTGATATACCTGCATTTACTGCGTTAAATGACACTGATGATCCCGTTGTTGCAACAATCACTGTCACTCCTTACTTTACGTTTGGCGGAATAACGTGCGACGGTCCTTCGAAAACCTTTACAATCACCGTTGATCCCACTCCTCAGATCATCCCGAGCACTCTTACCCAGACCATATGCAACAACGGGCAGACCAACATTGTAATAGGCAGTCCGAGCACTTACAGCAGCGGTGTAATAACTTTCGATTACACTGTTACCGCAACCGGAGGAGTCACAGGTTTTTCTACTCCTGTAACTGGTTTGCCAAAGGATTACGTGATCGCCGATATTCTGTTAAACCCGACCAATGAAATTCAGACAGTAACCTATACAATAACCCCTGTTACCGCAACAGGATGCGGATCTGGTCCGGCTACTGTTATTGTAACCGTGCTTCCGACTCCACTGGTAGCTGAGCCGGCAGACCAGGTTCTTTGCAACGGAGAGCTTTCCGCTGAAGTTATTCCCGGAACTCTGACAGTTGGTGATGTTACATTTACCTGGACCAACACCGATCCGTCAATAGGTCTTCCGGCAAGCGGAAATGGAAACATTCCCTCATTTGCAGCCATAAATAACGGAGACAATCCGGTTGTTGCCGAAATAAGCATTGTACCGCATTTCACCCTTGATGGATTCAAGTGCGACGGATTGGCCACGGTGTTTACAATCACGATCAATCCGACCCCGCAAATTTATCCTGAGCCTGAAGATATAATACAGTGCGACAGCACAACCACAAGCATCAGGCTTCAGAGTCCGAGTACATTCTCTTCCGGTTTGATAACCTTCAAATATACTACGGCAGCCACAGGAGGCATGACCGGTTATACTCCGGCAGCAAGCGGCCTCCTGAATGATCATGTGATTACTGACAATCTTGTGAACCCGACCGATTCGCCCCAGACGGTTACATATACAATCACTCCGGTAAGTCCATTAACAGGATGCAATGACGGACCTTCGGTTGATGTTGTTGTCACGGTCAACCCAACACCCCGGATCACTCCTGTCGATCCGGTAATTCAGTGCGACAGCTCAACCACGAATATTATACTGCAGAGTCCCAGCACCTTCACGGAGGGAAATGTTTCATTCAGGTACACGGCTGTTTCAACAGGAGGAGTTACGGGTTACACTTCCTCTGCCAGCGGACTATCCAATAATCATGTGATAGAAGACTTCCTTGTCAACACTACCGATTCGCCCCAGACGGTTACCTATACAATCACTCCGGTTAGTCCTGTAGCAGGATGCAATGACGGCCCCTCGGTTGATATTGTCGTAACTGTCAACCCCACACCCCGGATCACTCCTGTCGATCCGGTGATACAGTGCGACAGCACAACCACGAATATTGTACTTCAGAGTCCGAGCACCTTCACAAACGGGGATTTCACTTTCAGGTACACGACTACGGCAACAACGGGAGTTACAGGCTACACTCCTGGTGGAAGCGAACTTCCGGACAATCATGTTATTTCAGACTTCCTTGTGAACCTGACGGATTCGCCCCAGACTGTTACCTATACGGTTACCCCGGAAAGTCCTGTCGCAGGATGTTCTGACGGACCCTCGATTGATATTGTTGTAACTGTCAATCCCACACCACGGATTCTTCCTGTTGTTTCTCTGCCGCAATGCGACAGCACCACCACCAGTATTTTGCTTCAGAGTCCCAGCACTTTCACAAGCGGTGCTGTTACATTCAGCTATACGGCAACAGCCACCGGAGGAGTTACAGGGTTCACACCCGGTGCGGCAGGTCTTCCCAACAATCATGTTATAGAAGATACGCTTGTCAACCCGACTGATGCACCTCAATCAGTCACTTACACAGTAACACCAGTGAATCCGGTTGGAGGATGCTCTGACGGTTCTTCTGTTGATTATGTAGTCTGGATCAATCCGACGCCAAGGTTACTGCCTGTAGTTCCGGCGCCACAGTGCGACAGCACCACCACGAATATTAACCTTCACAGTCCGAGCACTTTTACAAGCGGTGTCGTGAAATTCAGGTACACAGCTTCGGCTCCGGCCGGTGTAACAGGTTATACGACATCAGCTGATAACCTTGACAATGATTACGTTATTTCTGATTTTCTCGTCAATCTGACCGATTCACCTCAGACTGTTACCTATAAGATTACTCCTGTAAGTCCCCTGGGATGCAATGACGGGCCATCGATAGATATCGAAGTTGTAGTCAATCCAACTCCCCGTATTTATCCCGAACCGGCCGATATTATACAATGTGACAGTACTGCAACAGATATAACACTTGAAAGCCCGAGCACATTTACAACCGGTCTTGTTACGTTCAGGTTCACGGCTTCGGCAACCGGCGGAGTAACAGGTTTCACTCCCAATGCAAGCGGTCTTCCGAACAACCATGTCATTGCTGATAATCTTGTAAACCCGACAGATTTGCCCCAGACCGTTACCTACATCATCACGCCGGTAAGTCCGCTGGGATGCAGTGACGGACCGTCAGTAAATGTCGTTGTAACGGTCAATCCGACACCCGGGATTATTCCTGTTGCTCCTGTCATACAATGCGACAGCACTACAACAGCGATATCCCTTCAGAGTCAGAGCACCTTTACGACCGGCTTGATAACTTTCAAATACACAACCTCCGCTCCGGCCGAAGTAACAGGACATACGGCAAGTGCTACAAATCTTCCGAACAACCACGTGATAACCGACAATCTTGTCAACCTTTCTGATTCACCCCAGACAGTTACCTACCATGTTGTTCCTGTAAGTCCTTTGTCATGTGCCGACGGCCCCGGAATCGATATCACCGTTACCATAAACCCGACGCCCAGGATCTTCCCGGTGCCTCCGGATGTAATAATCTGCGACAGCACAACCACAAGTATTACAGTTGAGAGCCCCAGCACTTTCACAAGCGGATTGGTTACGATAAACTACACTGCATCGGCCCCCGCAGGCCTGTCGGGATACACCGAAAACGCCACCGGGATGTCAAATGGTTTTATTATAGGCGATCATCTGGTCAACACCACGGATGCTCCGATAACCGTGACTTACAGGCTGGTTCCGGTGAGCGGGGTTGTCTGCAATAACGGTCCGGCAATTGAAGTGAAGGTTACTGTCAACCCGACACCCAGGGCAGTACCTGTGAATGTAAGTCCGGCCATTTGTTATGGCGATATGACGGCCATAAGACTCGAATCACCAACAATCATGACTTCGGGCGAGATCAGGTTTGATTATAACATAGCTGTTCCGTCAGGAGTAGTGGCAGGAAATCCAAACTCCGGAATCAACATGAGGCCGGGAGATATTCTGTCGTTAAAGTACAGTAATACAAATGACACGGTTCAATCAGTGTTCTTCAGCATCACTCCAAAGGTTGAAGGACTTAATTGTCCTGCGGGAAATACAAGTGTTCAGGAAGTTCAGCTTCATCCCAGGCCGGTCAGGGGTATCAATATCCTTGAACCTTTCACCTGCGAAACCAGCGTAGGTCTTGCAACACTCGAGGCAGACATCTCGGGAGGCGCCGGTCCATATTCAGTAAGCTGGGGAGGACCAGTCGGATACACAATGGAAGATTCCCTTGTCATCACCAGCCTCTATGCAGGATACTACTGGCTGGAAGTAACTGACAGCCTTGGCTGCAAGGGCGATTCATCGATCAACATTGCCAACCTTAGTGCAAGTCCAAGGGTCATCCCGTTACCTGTACTTCCCAATATCCATGTGTCATGCCCGGGCGGAAATGACGGTACTGCAAGGATATTTGTCAGGGAAGGGATCACAAAACCTTATTCGTACTGGTTTATGCGTGACGATGGTACTATTCTTTATACTGGTGTATTCTCGGATATTTACAATTCCAATGACCCGACAACATACCGTGTTTGCGAAAATCTGACAGCCGGGACATACACTCTGCTGATCAGGGACATAAACGGATGTGAAACGATAAGACTGGCAGAACTGAATGATCCTGATCCGATTATAGTTTCGATGGCTCTGAGTGATCACAGAGGATCGAATATTTCGTGCCGCGGATACAGCGATGGTTTTGTTGAAGCCAGTGCTGTTGGCGGGACTGCCCCCTATACATATTACTGGTATCCTGAATCGGGATCGCTTACTGTAAGCAACAACACAAGCAGGCTCGACAGTATCCCTGCCGGCAAATATTATCTGCTGGTTACCGATTTCATGGGCTGCACAAAGACTGACAGCACTACACTGACCGATCCTCCCGGGATGGATCTTGCCTCATCCGAAGTGTCCCGCAGCAATGACAACATCTACAATATCTCATGCAACGGGGCAAGCGACGGGTATATAAAAATTGAAGTCATTGGAGGGTCAGGCAATTATACTTATTCATGGACAGGACCTGACGGTTATTCGGCTGTTACAAAGGATATTTCAGGGCTGAAGACAGGTACATATATATGTACGGTTACCGACATCAACGGATGCATACTCACTCCAAAGCCTGAGTTCCTGCTTGAGGAACCGGTGCCCCTGGTAGTTACTTCCGTGTCCTCGGAATCATCCGATGGAGACTTCAATATCACCTGTGCCGGAGGTACAGGGACTGTTGATGTTACCGTCACCGGAGGAAGTATAGGCAATTACACCTATTTATGGACCACGTCAGACGGTTCGGGAATTGTTGAAGGGGAACAGGATCAGAATTCTCTCACGGCTGGCATCTATCATCTCAGGGTGACTGATCTGAACGGATGCATTACCGAGACAGATATCACTCTCACCGAACCTGCTGCCCTTGTTACTGAACTGATCCCCACACATATCAACTGCCAGGTATCAGGTTTCAACAACGGCTCAATAGATCTTGAAGTTTCGGGAGGAATCGCACCCTACTCTTACCTCTGGTCAAACGGAGCAGTAACACAGGACATTTCAGGACTTACACAGGGAATGTATCAGGTGGAGGTCACCGACGCCAACGGATGCGAAACATCCGGGAGCATTCTTATCGAAGATCCTCCTCCGCTTACCTATGAACCTGTAATATCGGATTTTAACGGTTACAATATCACCTGCTACGGCAGATCCGACGGATCGGTCCAGATCAATCCAACCAGCGGAACGCCCCCATATATCTTCTCATGGGAGGGTCCGGGGGGTTTTACAGCAACCACTAAAGACATTTCAGGTCTGACAGCCGGAAGCTATATTCTGAACATTATCGACAGCAAGATGTGCACCGTTGTTGATACTATCGAAATTGCTGAACCTGGCAATCTTGGGATGATTGTTACAAAATCAGAAAGCGTAACAGGAGGTCTTAGTATAGATTGTGCCGGAGGAAAAACAGGCTCAATCTCGGTTGAATCTGTCAACAATGCAGGCAGTGTCGATTATCTCTGGTCCGATGGTGAGATGGGGAGCACCCGCACCGGTCTGATGGCAGGTTATTACAAAGTTATAACGATCGATTCGAACGGTTGTACGGCTGATTCGACCATTCTGCTCACCGAACCCGATTCAATTGTAATATCCTTTGCAGTCACCCAGCCGCAATGCACTGACATGCCGGACGGCGGGATAAATATAAATGTGACGGGAGGTGCAAATTCAGGCTATACTTACCTGTGGTCAGATAATTCGACAACACAGAACATAGCCACTGCGGTAAGCGGGGTGTACTCTGTGACCGTTACAGACGCCAATGGGTGCAGTGCAACCAGTTCCGTTACAATAAATCCGGTTAATGATCTGTGCCTTGAACTGCCCAATGCTATCTCGCCAAACGGTGACAATATTAATGATCTCTGGAATATTGGACTCAGGGAGCTCTATCCCGAAATGGAGGTAACTATATTCAACAGGTGGGGTGAATCGGTATGGAAGTCGGGCAGGGGATATCCTGTTCCATGGGACGGAAGGAGCAACGGAAATATGCTCCCGATGGATTCATATCATTACATTATTGATTTGAAAAACGGAAGGAAACCGATTATCGGAACCATAACCGTTGTGAAGTAATTAACAAAAACTGATGTGAAGAAACTGGCTTTAATATCGGCATTTATACTCTGCTCCCTGTTCGCTTCGGGGCAGCAGCTGCCGTTATACAGCCAGTACCTGTACAACAAGTTCCTTATCAATCCGGCCGTTGCAGGCAGTGATGGTTATTCAAGTTTCAACCTGACTGCAAGGGAGCAGTGGATAGGTTATTCCGGTGCGCCAAGGACATTCTCTGTCAGCGGTCAGGGAAGGATACTGAAGCAGGGTTACCAGCTCAGAAGCACTTCACGCGGAAATGTCTACAGGCCGCAGACTGACGGAAAGGTTGGGATGGGAGGCTATATTTTCAGCGACAAGAACGGTATTGTCCAGAGGACCGGATTTCAGGCTTCCTATTCCTACCACATGTGGGTAAAAAGCAATACGCAGTTATCGATGGGAATTGCGTTGACCGGATATCATTTCAAGATAAACGAAAGGGAAATAGCCTTCGAGGACCCCAACGATCCATGGATGAATAATGAGCTTCGCAGGGGCGTCTTTGTTCCTGATGCTGATTTCGGAATATATGTGCTTAATCCCAGGTATAATGTTGGATTCTCAACACAGCAAATGTTTGGCGCGGCTGCAAAGATTGGTAATGAGGCTTACCGGAATTACAGAATGGACCGGCATTATTTCCTTTTCGGTTCAGGGTACTTTGATATTGCATATAAAACAGAGCTTTCACCTTCAGCCCTTGTAATGATGTCGGAACAGATGAAGCCCATGGCTGACATAGGGCTTACATATATCTACGACCAGAAGGTATGGGCCGGACTTTCCTACAGGACGACGAAGGCAATCATTGCAAATTTCGGGGTGACATACACCAATCTTCACATCGGATATTCGTTTGACTTCACCCTCCAGGAGATACAGCGTGTCACCTATGGTACTCACGAGCTTACCCTGGCAGTCAGGTTTGGTGACAGTGCGCGCAAGTACCGCTGGCTCGACCGCTATTAGGATCGCAGTAAGATCGCGATCATAAAATCAATTTAGCTTTATTTTCTTTTAAGGAAATATATGAGCGAACTGCTCCTGTGTTTTCCGGATAAAGTCCTGAATGCGAATACAGAACCCTTTATCATGCCTTTAATGAAAGGCATTACCGATCGCCGGTTCTTTTCACTCAGGACAGAGATATAGAACACATCAAGGGGAAGGGGTTTCATTTCCGTAACGGCGAAGTCTTCCTTTTCGGCAAAGATCCTGAAAGTTTCAGGCGTAAAATGCCAGAGATGCCTTGGCACATCCCAGGCTGCCCAGTCTTCACCATAATGTTGCGCATCATGTGAGCTGCAGTTAGGAAGCGCAGCAATGCATACACCTCCGGGTTTCAGAAGTCTTCTTATCTGAGCCGCATAATCTGACGGTTTATGGAAATGTTCCATTACATGCCACATTGTAATGCAGTCGAAGCCTGAATCAGGCAAAAGGGAAATCTCCGAAGGATCCAGTATTTCGATGCCGAAATGGCCGGATGCAAAATCGCGGGCTTTCAGGTTAGGTTCAATCCCTTTCACTTCCCAGCCGGCTTTCTTGATTGCTCCTGCAAAATAACCTGTTCCGCAGCCAATGTCGAGAATAGTCCCCTTCGTTATGCCGGTGCTCTTTTCAACAAGACGTCTTTTCCTAAGCAGCATTATGTTTCTTGCCTGCAGGTAGATCAGGTTCAGGACGCCTCCGGCTTTGTTATCGTGGGATATATATTCCCCGGAATCGTAGTACCGGCCAATTTCCTTTTCATCCGGATGGTTGAACGTAAAAACAAAACCGCAATCGGGACATTTGTAAAGGTCGAACTTCTCCCTGCTCACGAGATTGTCGGTGCAGGTAAGATACCGGGAAGGTCCGGGAGACGAACAGAGCGGACAGGTCGTGTTTCCCATCCGTCACGATTTTTTCTTTCTGATGAATCCGGCAGCGAAATATCCGGCTGCCAGGAGGATCAGGATTATTGAGCTTGCCACTGATACCCTGTTGCCGTTTATGTAGGTTGAGGGTTCGAAGACAAACCTTACCTGGTGGCTGCCTCCCGGAAGAACCATGGCTCTCAGGACATAGTTAGCCCTGAAATGATCACTTTCCTTTCCGTCGATAAAGCAAAGCCATCCTTCAGGATAGTATATATCCGAAAAGACAGCCAGTCTTTCTCCCTCTGCTGTATAGGTGTACTCCAGTTCGTTGGGTTGATAACTAACCAGTTCTATTTTGTCACCTTCCGAAACTGCATATTGAGTAGATTTTATGTTTTCGCTGAACCTGGTGTCAATAACCGCTTCCCTTGCCGGATTGATAATTTTTAATGCAGCTAGTTCCTCATTTGCATTAGCGGCAATCACCGGCTTTTCAATGAACCATGCATTTCCCAGGGCAAAGGGATTAACAACCGGGGGCGACTGCGGATCGACAATTACGTACTTTGTATTGAGCATGTTGAGCACAGCCGTGTTGTTGAACACCGGCATCAGGTGACTTGCCAGTTCCTCCACGGTCTGGACTTGTCCGGCATTCTGAAAGGCAGTCTGGAACATTCCAAGTTCGCGGCTTATGGTTGAATCGATAAGCTCCTGGTATCTTTTCAGCTTGGCTCCGTGATATCCTCCGATCGACTTGTGGAACCATGAAGTGGGGGAGTTATCGTTGAAAACCGATGAGGTAAGGTTAAGCACGCGTTTATACGAGGGGTCGTTAAGTATTTCAGTATCTGCAACACCCGGAGTGAATGCTTTCTGTATCGCTGAAGGTCTTTCAAAACGATCGGCGTTAAGGTATCTTTTTCCTGCTCCCCAGAGGTCGAAGAGTATCAAAGCCCCTAAAAGAATGGTTGCATACTCTTTTTTCAGCTTTCCCATGACGAAAGCAAGAAGTGTACCTGCGCCAAGCAGGATGAATAAAAGAGACCTGAAGCCATCTGCCCTGAGCAATCCCTTCCTGTCGGATACAAGAGCGGTTTTGAGCCAGTCGGGGAATTCGGTTTCCATCGGGTTCAGGAACGAACCTGCAATTCCGGGGAAAACCATCACCAGCAGCAGGATCCCTCCTGTTATACCGGTTGCCGTTTTAAGCCCGTTCATCAATATTTTTTTGGGCAGCATGCCTGTCAGGTAGTTGCGAAGGGCGAGAATGCTAAGAAGAGGGATACAGAACTGCGCAATTACAAGAGTCATGGTTACCGCCCTGAACTTATTGTAGCCGGGAAAGAAATCGATGAATAGGTTTGTAAACGGCATGAAATTCTTTCCCCACGACAGCATTATGGACAGCACGGCAGCGGTCAGGAGCCACCATTTCTCCCTTCCCTTCACAATAATCAACCCGAGAACGAAAAGGAAAATTACGATTGCCCCCATGTAATGAGGTCCATCGGTGCCGGGTTGCGAGCCCCAGTATTTCATCATCTGGTTTGTATAGTCGGCCGCATTGTTCTGCCTGAGCACCTTTACTGTTTCAGAGTCCCTGTCGAACGGTTTTGATGAGCCCCCCTTGTAATCAGGTACCAGCAGGTTCATGGTTTCATCCACGCCGTAGCTCCAGTATACTATATAGTCTCTGTCGAGTCCTGCCGACACATTCCTGCGTTCCGACTGAAGTTCCGACTTTCCCCTGATTGAGTATTTACCATATTCCCTCACTGTGTTGAGGCTGGCGAAATTGATACCGATAGCCAGCACTACAGGGATAAGCATGATAAGGGATGTCCGGAGGAAACGGGGAAAGGTTTTTTCCCTGACTGAACAGATGAATTCCGTAATAAGGAAAACAAGGATTATAATTGCAGCGTAATAGGTTATCTGCAGGTGGTTTGCAGTTATTTCGAGTGTCAGAAAGAATGCAGTAATCAAAGCTCCCTTGATGGCATCGCGACGGTAGGCATACCAGACCCCCCCGATTACCGGAGCCATATATGCCAGTGCAATAGCCTGTGTATTGTGTCCTGCCGCCAGTATCTGAAAGAAGAATGAAGAGAATCCGTATGCAATTGCCCCGGCAATGGCAAGCCACTGATTCAGTCCGAACAGAAGGAGCAGGAGATAAAATCCTGCCATTGACAGGAAAAGTACCGAGACCGGCATTTTGAACACCCTCAGCACTGTATCGGCATGCTTGAACAGGTTGCCGGGATATTTAGTGGATATTAGGTAAGCCGGCATTCCGCTGAATATCGAATTTGTCCAGAGCGGTTCTTTGTTGAACTGCTCCCGGTAATCCCTGATTTCCTTTGAATTGATATTTGAAACCGTGGTATCGTTGGCTTTAAGCACCTTGCCTTCAAGCACCGGGTAGAAATACACGAATGATATCAATGTGAAAAGCACCAGTGCAATTACATGTGGCAGAGCCGGTTTTATCCTATCTTTGATTTCCATGATCAATGGTATATCTGACAAAATTACCTAATTAACCTGTATTTTCAGGCTGAAAATGTCCAGCCATCTAAATTTCTTCGTCTGTATCTTTAAGCGACCTCAGGTTTTCACCAAGGTTACGGATATCTGACCATTTTCCTGCAAGTCCTTTCAGAGCCTGCAGTTCAACAGTTTCATAGAAGTTCAGCGTATAAAGAATGAAGGGGAAGGCGGCAATGCACATGACCTTCAGCAGAAGGCGCGGTACGATGCTTATTTCATTCAGCACCAGCCCCGCGAATGACAGGATCGCACCTGTCAGGAAGAGGATAACAACTTTTTTCTGTTCATACGGGATAAAGTACTCCTTCTGTGAGAAATGATAGTTCAGGCGCCAGTATACAATTTGAGTCACCAGGGTTGCAACGGCCGTCCCGGTTATGTTCCACAATGGGATCAGCAGGATATTGAGTGCAATGTTCAGCACTGTTGAAATCACTACATTGATCCCGATTATCCTGGATTTTCTGTTGATCAGCAGGCCGTAGCTCGTCGTCTCCCTCATATTCACAAAGAACACCGAAAGCGACAGTACAGGCACAACCATCCAGGCGCTCCAGAAGGTTGTCGATTTGGTAATTACCTTGAGTATCTCGTATGAAAAAAGAGAAACTGCAATTATCCCGAGCATCAGAACGAAGGATGAATAAAGCATCGATTTCTTGTAGAATCGCTTGTTGTCGGTTGTATTCATTTTCTTCAGTACCAATGGGGTGAGGGCCATCTTTATAGAATCGACTATCACAAGCTTCAGTACCGATGCTATTTTGTAGGCCATTGTATAAATGGCCACAAATTTCAGCAGAGCCATTGAATTCAGGGCATATCTGTCGATTGCTGTCAGCACGGCCGCAGCAAAATTTGCAAGCAGAAGAGGGTATCCGAAGCGGCTCATCGACCTGAACAGGACAAGATCGAAAAATGGTTTGCTGTTCTTTAATGAATACCCTGAAAGGAAAACGATGAACAGGAGATTACCTATAACCTGAGCGAGGTATATTCCTGCTATTCCCATTCCCCTTGCCGTTATCAGGTAAATTGTAAGTCCCAGGACGATAATCAGCTTCAGCAGGTTGGCGGTTGAAAAGAGAACAGATTTCGCCTGTACCCTCATCAGGGTGTTGATCAGGTTGTTTATTGCCTGAAGGGCTGATGAAAGAACCAGCAGTTTGATTGCACCCGACAAGGCATCAGTGTCGAATATCGCCCTTGAAAGGGTCCCGCTCATCGGAATGAGTAAAGTGCAGAAAAGGACGCTTATCAGAATCTGGAAGGAGAATGACATGAAGAATATCCCCTTCCGGCTGGAGGAATAGTCCTTGTCCCAGTACCATCTCATCATACTCTGAGGAAGGCCCGAGGCCATCAGGGATATCAGGATAAGACCCGATATGTCGAGTACGGCAATAATCCCGAAATCATCCACTGAAAAGTACCTGGGATCTGTATAGAGCGGGATAAGGAGAAAGCCGACAATTTTGACGGCTATATTACCCAGACCGTATACGATACTGTCCCTGAAGGATGTCTTTACGGATTTCTGCATTGTTTATCATCTCAAGGTCAGACAGGCACATGCCAAATCCGGCCGCGGAATATTACAGGTAATTTTCCTGCTAAGATACCAATTACACTGATAGATCGGTTTGCTGTAAGGTCAATGCTTTTTCTTAATTTTACCCTGAACCAGTAAAATGAAAATACAATGTTAATCAAGGCAGGCAACCTGAAGGCGTCGGATTACAAGGGCATACCCGAAATGGCTGCCTGGAGGCTCCATTCCGACATCTTTGAAATTATAAAGCCTTTTCTGAAAGATATGAAGAAGGTGCTCGATTTCGGATGCGGGCAGGGAGCATTCTCGCAGCGGATGGTCGACCTGGGAATGACAGTGGATGCCTGCGACATCGACACGGAGCAGATAAAGGCAGCAGTGAACAGGAAGATAGAAATTGACCTTAACAAGGAGATCCCTGACGGTACCTTCACCGGCAAATACGATGTAATTCTGGCAATAGAGATAATGGAGCATCTTCAGAATCCCTGGAAATATCTGGGTGACTGCAGCAAGCTTCTTGAAAAGGGAGGGATTATTGTTCTTACCACCCCTAACATTTCAAACTTCATTTCCCGGCTCAGGTTCTTCATGAAGGGCACATTGCTCGCGTTCGAAAATGCCGATCTGAAGCACGGCCACATAACCCCTCTGTCGTTCATACAGATCGAGAACCTTTGCCGGAATCTGTCGCTTGATATTCTGATGAAAGGCCATGCCGGACCAGTGCCGCTGATCCATCTTTACGAGCTTTCGAGGTTTACAATACTGAGAAATACAATTCTTCCTCTTTTGTATCCCTTTATGTCGGGACCCAAAAGAGGCCGTTCACTTGTCTATGTTCTTAAGAATAGGGATTGATCACTATACCTTGCTTCCGTCCGTTATCTCCCGGTAGAGTTTCGTTGTTGATTTTTCAAAAGCCAGGGGAGAGTATTTTTCAAAGACATATTTTCTGACAGCATTTTTATCATAAGCCATGATGTTTCTGTAAATATATCTGATGGCTTCAGCCAGTTGGACGGGATTTTCCCTGTCAATCAGAAGGCCGGTTTCCGGGGTGATTATTTCTTCAGGTCCGCCGCACCGGGAAGCAATGACCGGAAGCCCGCAGGCCATGGCTTCTACAACTACCACCCCGAAGGTCTCGTCCCTGCTTGGCAGTACATATGCATCGAGGCGTGAGTAAAAATCCATGATCCCTTCAGGCTTTATTTCCCCGTAGAAAATGCATTTGTCTTGCACGTCAAGCTCCCGTGCAAGGTTTTTGAATGTTTCAAGAAGCGATCCGTCACCTCCGATATGGACAGCAAGACCGATGTCGTTAAGCAGTGGCAGGGCTTTGATCAGGATATCGAGGCCTTTCCGGTAATTTCCCATTCCTCCCAGGATTCCGATATTAAACTGTCCGCCGGTTTGTGTTGTTGTTGCAGGATGAAACCTTTCCATGTCAACCACATTCGGAATGACATCAACCGGGCGGCTGCAATATTTCAGGATGTCATTTTTCAGGGCATTGCTGACCGCGATTATCCTGGTGCCGTTTTTAAGGGCATGCAGCACGCATTTCCTGTGTATAAGGCTTCTGAAGTATTTGTGCACCCAGGTATGTTCTGTAATGACGCACGGTATGCCAGCCTTCCTGCCGATAATGGTGCCAAGGAAGCCTGCAGGATATGAAAGGTGGCTGTGTATGATGCCGATACTGTTCTTCGGAAGTATCTCTTTCCTTATGAATCTGATTGTGTCTATGAAATACTTAAGCTGGTTGATAACCGGGAAAGACCTCCCTGTTGTAAGTTCGTATACGCTTACCCTTCCTTCTTCTTTCCTGACGAAGGAGTAAGGTTTAAATGGAGCCAGCCTTGAGTAGTCTACCCTGAAGAACACCACAATAACCTCGTGGGTGGTGCTTAGAGCCATTGCCTGATCCCTGATGAAAAGCCCTCTCCATTTTATTTTGTCATCAGGCCAGGAGTGTGTCAGGAGCAGGATCTTCATTTGTCTGTATATATCCGGAGCAGGTTATCCCTGAAAACATTTGTATTATGCTCTCCTATTATTGCATTGTAGCCATTTTCACCCATCTCCTTCCTCAGACCGGGATCGGCGGAAAGCTTTAAAATAGCCGATTTCATCTCGCTCTTGCGGGAATAAACTATTCCGCAGTTGTATTTTTCAACCAGGGCCTTCTGGGGCTTGCAGTCTGAGACAATCAGGGGTTTTTTACCCAGCATATAGTCATAAATCTTGTTGGCCACCCCGGATTCATGCTGTGGATTTTTGTGAAACGGAGCTATGCAGATATCCGAAATATCCAGGTAGACCATCAGTTCCGAAATATCGATCCATGGGATGTAATAAACTATGTTGTCGAGGTTTTCCGAATCTATCGTCTCAAAGAATCTTTGCCGGTCAGCCTTGTCGACCGGGCCTATGACAAGGAACCTCGACGGATGGTTTTCCCTTGCAAGTTCCTCAAACACTTCAAGAACATCGAAAACCCCCCTTCGTTCAGCCACTACACCGAAATACAATACAACCGTTTTGGTGCTGTCGCGGCTTATTCCCCTGGCAACTCCCGGGTTTGAGGATGATTTCGAAAGATCGGGCACATTCGGGAAGACTGTGAACATTTCTTTTTTCAGCGAAGGGTACCTGGCGAGGAGGGTATCCCTGAAGTCTTCGCTAAGAACGATAATCCGCACGGCATAGCTGAGATATTCTTTTTCCTTGCGCTGCCATGCACGGGGCCGGGCAATCAGGTTCCTTAGAAATCCTTTGGTCCAGTTGTAAGAGGTAACCGCGAAGGGATAGTTTTCGTGAAGATCGAGAACAAGAGGGATATCAAGCCCCGATTTCCGTATTCCCCTGGCAGCCGGCCGCGACATATAAAGGTCATGTACATGAAGGATGTCTATCTTATTGCCGGTGATGAAACTGCTTATCTTTCTGCTCCACATCCACTCGTAGGCTGGAATTGTGTTGAGTATGAAGAATAGTATATTTTTAATTTTTTTGCTGATCCTGATCCGGCTTACACTGAAATCTCCCGGGGATCTGTATTCAAGGCTGTCGAAACCGAAGCAGATGACAAATACCTGATGTCCGGCTTCCTTCAGGATTTCGATCTCCTTAAGCACCCGCTTGTCATCATTCAGATCATTATCGACAACAACACCGATTTTCATTTTTCGAGAAGTTCAGCAACTTTTTTTACAATGTTTTTCCGCGAATACGATTCAGGAGGAGACAGGTCGGGAAGGTTCCTGTTCAAAGCCAGTTCTTCAATATATCCGGCTATCCCTGCTGCATCGTTGTAGTCAAATGTCCTTCCGTGTCCGGTCTCATTCAGTATCATTGCCGCATCGCCGTCGGCAGGAGCAAGGCAAATAACTGGTTTGCCTGCAGCAAGATACTCGAACATTTTCCCGGTAATAATACTTCGCGAACTTTCATGATCAGGGATGATAAGTAACAGTGCGCTGGCGCTGAGCATGTTAAGCAGGGCGGTCGGATGACTGGAGAAAGGGGTGAAGCTGATATCGGGAATACCGGCGCCCCTGATAAGCTTGTCTTTAATTTCAGAAGGCACAGAACCTGTAAAGCTCAGCCTGTAATTTATTCCTCTGGCTGCAAGGATACGCAGGGCATCAAGGAACCCGTCTAAAGGATAGATACCTGAAAGTGAACCTATGTAGGATATCGTGAAGACATCGGGTTTGTCAGCGATGATCCCGCTGAAATCGTCTTCGTCGAATCCGTTGGAGATCACATGTATCTTTTCTTCGATACCCGGAACTTTTGAGCCAAGAAGGGTTTTCAGGGATTTGCCCACAGTGGTTATCAGGTCAGCAGATTGAAGGACCCGCTTTTCATAAGCGTTGTCGATCAATCTTGAAACCGGGGTCGGGTAGAATTTTTTGTAATAGTAGATATCGGTCCAGGGGTCGCGCAGGTCGGCAATCCATTTTATACCGGGGTATTTTTTCCTGAGCTTTAATCCAATTAGCTGGGTGGAGTGCGGGGGGCTTGTGGTTATTATCCTGTCGATCTTCCGGGATTCTATTATTTCGCAGGCCTTTCTGAAAGCATATCTGTTCCAGCCTCTGCGGGGATCGGGGATGAAGAAATTTCCCCTGATGAAGCGTGAGATCCTGCCTTTTAATGAATTATCGGTATTCATCGCAAATCCTGCCGAAGGCACTTTCGATTTGTCGCTTGTGAGCAGCCTGAACCAGTCGGTTGCTCTGGTCTTATGGATTTCGATGGGAGGGACATCCCCGGAAAGGGAGGTGTCGAGCGCAGGGTAAGTAGCATATTCGGGGTCGATTGTAAGGATGACGGGTTCCCAGCCGTACGAAGGTAGGTGTTTCGAGAACTTAAGCCATCTCCGGACACCTATTCCGCCTGATGGAGGCCAGTTATAGGTTATCACCAGGACCCTTTTCATGTCATATGTTTCTCAGAAGGCTTACGATGCTTACTTTTTCCTTAATAATATCCAGAAGCGCTTCAATTTTTACCCGCTCCTGTTTCATAGAGTCGCGGTATCTGATAGTGACCGATCCGTCGTCGATAGTCTGATGGTCGATAGTGATGCAGTAGGGTGTTCCGATCGCATCCTGCCGACGGTATCTCCTGCCTATTGAATCCTTGTCGTCGTACTGGCAGTTGAATTCGAATTTAAGATTATGGACGATCTTTTCGGCGATTTCCGGAAGGCCGTCTTTCTTGACAAGAGGCATCACGGCAAGCTTGACGGGAGCAAGGAAGGCCGGGAGCCTCAGAACAACGCGGGTATCGGAAGAACCGTCTTCTTTTTTTAGTTCCTCTTCCCAGTATGAAGCTGCCATAACCTGAAGGAACATTCTGTCGACGCCGATTGATGTTTCGATAACATACGGAACATATGATTCACCTTTTTCCGGATCGAAGTACTGAATCTTCTTCCCGCTGTATTTCTGATGCTGGCTCAGGTCATAATCAGTTCTTGAATGTATCCCTTCCACTTCCTTGAATCCGAAGGGGAATTTGTATTCTATATCTGTGGCTGCATTTGCATAATGCGCGAGCTTTACATGGTCGTGAAAACGGTAATTCTCCGCACCGAATCCCAATGCCTGGTGCCATTTCATCCTGGCTTCCTTCCAAAGGGCAAACCATTCCAGTTCGGAGCCCGGCTGGACGAAATACTGCATTTCCATCTGCTCGAATTCCCTCATCCTGAAAATGAACTGTCTGGCAACTATCTCATTGCGGAATGCCTTTCCGATCTGGGCTATCCCGAAAGGTATCTTCATCCTTCCGGTTT
>JAVEXG010000112.1:0-11529 GCA_034004115.1 Bacteroidales bacterium
TATGCAGCAGGGAGTATCCCGTGAAGATAAAAATGATTGGACTTGAAGATCATTTTGCAGGCAACGGACCCTATGAAGAGCTTATCGGTCAACACGGCCTGCAGTCTGAGCAGATCTTTGAGACTGTCATGAAGTTTCTGGAAGTGATCTGAAAAATATGACAGACCTGTTTCTGTCAGTCACCCGGAACAGGTTTTTATTATATTTGTATACCGGCAGGGCCTGTCGCATTGGAGAGCTGATGCAGAAGGAATTTTGTGGTACCGGATTTCCTCCGGATCCGATGGGGAAAGATCAGCACTGGTGTGACAGACAGGGAAATTATTGAATAATGGCTTTTTATCCGTTAAAGGATCAGAAATAATCCATCATTACTAACTATTAAATTAATTTTTACTTTTATAAAGACTTTTCCCCGTTTTACAATGACTTTTCCCGGTTGCAAATTACATGTCATTTGGAGTAGGTCCCGCTCCGTAAGCACTTTATTGATACGCTATAGCTAATACTAAACCTTTTACCAGACTACTATGAAAATTACGATTTGCTCGTTTGTCGCAATGCTTTTCTTTTTGAACGGATTCGGGAGCGATTATAACAATCCCCGACCTGCCAGCAAGGTCCAACAAGTTTCAGAAAGAGATTTTCCTGCTCACGATCTTGCACCTGTAACATCGATGGTTTATCCTGGAACAGACGGGAAACTTGTCTATGTTGCAGACAGCCTTGGAAACAAGATTCCTGATTTCTCGAATGCCGGATATAAAGGAGGTGGCATTTCAATTCCATACGTTGCTAACAAAGAAATTGTTTGGCCAGTTGTGGGAGATAACTCAGCAAACATTCAGGCTGCAATCGACAAGGTTTCATCGCTTCCTTTGGATGCTTCCGGATTTCGGGGTGCGGTGTTGCTTAAAATGGGATTTTACAGACTCGAAAAACCCTTATACATTAAAGCTTCCGGTGTCGTTCTACGCGGTGAAGGAATGAGTGAAACCGGAACCATTCTTTATGGCGTTTTACCTGCCCCGGATCCAAATGCAACTGGCAGGCAACGATTCGGAAGACCCGATATGATAAACATTGGTGCAGAAAATGGAACAGAACTGATAGAAGACAGCAAGCAATCAATTACTGACAATTATGTCGCTTTTGGGGCTGTAAGTTTTAATGTAAAATCGGCCAAGGGCTTTAAAATAGGCGATAAAGTGATTGTTAAACGCTATGGCAATGAAGCCTGGGTTAAAGAATTGAAGATGAAGGATGAAATAGCCAACAGCAGATCCTGGAAATTTGATATCAATTATGACCGCGAAATTATTAATATCAATGGAAACACTATTACGGTTGATGCACCCATTTTTACAGCCATCGATACACGCTGGGGAGGAGGCGAAATAATAAAATACTACGATAATCGCATTGAGCAGTCGGGTATTGAAAATCTGCGTGGAATATCGGATTATAATCCAACGGTAAGAACCACAACCTACGGAAACATGGATCGCGACAAATTGGCGAAAGAGTACCAATACCAGGGAGACGAATATTACTCTGACGAAAACCATTACTATAATTTTGTCAGTTTTACAAATGTTAAAAATGCCTGGGCGCGAAATGTAACCGCTTTGCATTTTGCTTATAGCGCTGTGATAACAAGTGGCGGAGCTAAATGGATTACCGTTCAGGATTGTATTTCTATGGAACCTGTTTCGGTTCGGGCAGGTGGCAGGCGTTTCACATTCAAATTGAATGGCCAGTTAAGTCTGGTTCAAAGATGTTTATCCTATAAAGGACGTCACTCTTTTGCAGGGGAAAGCGCCACTGCAAGTGGTAATGTGTTTCTTGACTGTAAAGCCATCAATCCCTACTCTACCAGTGAACCTCATGGCTACTGGGTAAATGGTATACTTTACGACAATGTGCAGGCACCTTTAACAGCCCGGTATTGGGACTTTGTTATGGGATGGGCAGGAGCGAACACTGTCTTTTGGAACTGCGAGGGTGATTTCCTGATTCAAAGTCCGCCAACGGCTGCAAACTATTCCTTTGGACATATCGGTGTAAACGCAGTTTCATTTAACGCCGCATTGCAGGATTTAACGAAACCAAACGGCCATGTTGAATCGATGGATAAACATGTTACACCAAAAAGTCTATACCTTACTCAGTTGAAAGAAAGATTAGGCATTCAAGCTGTCATGAATGTTATTACTGAAGGCCAGTCCTGGGAATAGACCGACTCTTATTTTAATCATGTTGAAAATGTAAGCAGCTTAGCTGGTTTTATAACAAATTTTAAAGCTTGTAAATCATGAAAAGACTGGTAAAATATTCTTTTGTCTTGTTGATATTTTTTGTCAGCAGGCTTGTTCTTTCGGCTCAGGATTTGCCACCCACAACCACTTTGGTATATCCGGGAACAGACGGTAAGCTGGTCTATGTATCAGACAGTCTGGGTAATAAAATTCCTGATTTCTCAAATGCAGGTTATAAAGGCGGAGGTGTACCTATTCCGCGTGTGGCTATTAAAGAAACCGTTTGGCCAATACCAGGAGATAACTCTGTTAATATTCAGGCTGCAATCGATCGGGTTTCGGCATTAACTCCGGATGCTTCCGGATTCAGAGGAGTTGTACTCCTGAAAATGGGAACTTACCCGCTCGAAAACCCCATTTACATTAAAGCTTCAGGAATTGTCCTCAGGGGTGAAGGAATGAGTGATATTGGTACAATTCTGATCGGCAAACTTCAGAAGGAAGGACAAGACAGGTCGTTCCGAAGAGCGGCGCTTGTAAATATCGAGGGTACAGCACTGAAACCACAGGAAGAAACCAAACAGATAATTACCGACAACTATGTACCTGTTGGTGCCCGAAGTTTCAATGTAGTATCTGCCAAAGCCTTTAAAGCCGGAGATAAAATTCTGGTCAGACGAATCGGCAATCAGGCATGGATTACAGAAATTGGCGAGGATAGCATTGGAGCCGGAAGAAGCAGATGGAGACCATTTGACATCAACTGGGACAGGGTAATCACTGAAGTTAAGGGCAACACAATTACAGTTGATGCGCCCATATTGTGCGCTGTTGAAACACGCTGGGGCGGCGGTGAAATAATGAAATACGACGACCAGGGACGACTCGGACAGGTAGGGATTGAAAACTTAAGGGGAATTTCAGAATATAATCCTGCTGTCAGGATGACTTCTTATGGCAATATGGATCGTGGTAATTTTGATGACAAAACCAGACCGCATTACGAAGGAGATGAATATTATTCGGATGAAAACCATTATTTCAACTTCATTAGTTTAACCCACACCGTAAACAGCTGGGTGCGAAACATCAGCGCCCTTCATTTTGGAAGTAGTGTTGTAAGCGCTGGTAATGGGACAAAATGGATTACAGTGCAGGATTGCGAGTCCTGGGAACCTGTATCGATCAGGGCTGGGGCAAGACGATTTACATACCAGCTTAGCGGGCAGCTTTCCCTTGTTCAAAGGTGTTTTTCGCAAAAAGGGAGACACTCATTTGTTTTGGGCACAAACGCAACAGGTAATGTATTTCTTAATTGTGAAGCAGTCAATCCGTTTGCAACAAGCGAACCACATGCAAACTGGATAACAGGTTCGCTGTATGATAATGTTAAAGCTCCGCTTTCGGCCCGCTACTGGAAAGACATAAGTATTGGCTGGGCCGGGGCTAATATCGTATTCTGGAACTGTGAGGGTGATTTCCTGATGCAAAGTCCGCCAACGGCCACAAACTATTCGTTCGGACACATTGGAATAAATGCATCTATATTCAATACTTTTTTTCAGGATCTTACAAAACCCAATGCTCATGTTGAATCGATGGACTATCATGTAACTCCTAAAAGCCTTTATCTTACCCAGTTGAAAGAACGACTTGGAGAAGATGCAGTTAAAAACGTGTCGAAATAATCAGAACTTCCTGTACTTCTCAGAGCCCGAATAAACGCAAACAAAAAAACCGGGAGTTATCTCCCGGTTTTTTTATGCCTCAGTTGTGCAGATTATTCGTTACAAATAATTCACATAACCTTCCATATTAGTACGGATTTTATATACCCACTGGTAACTAACAATGTAGAGAGTTTTCATATCATCGTCGCCAAAGCAAAGACTTACAGGGAAATGTGGTAAATTAATCATCCCGACAAATTCGCCTTTAGAATTGAAAATCTGAACACCATAGTAAGTTCCGACATATATGTTGCCCATCTTATCAATGGCCATCCCATCTGCACTTGAGGATTTTTCCTTTTTATCCAGAATATTATCAACCAGGAATAATTTAGCAAACTGACGTCCATTACTGATGGTTCCGTCATCATTTACATCATAAGCCCAGATGTAATTTTCTTTTTCACTATTTACAGGAAACCAGGCTGCATCGTCGTAACAATTGTTAATGTAAAGTGTTTTTCCATCAGGAGACAGCAGTATTCCATTTGGCATGGCAAATTCGTTCGGCTCGACGATTCTGGTAACCTTACTGCCATCGGGAGAAACATAATAAACAGCACGTCCCGGTTGGAATTTAACTGCTTCGGCCGTAAACTGAGGATCAGTAAAATAAATTCCTCCTTTTGCATCTGTAATAATATCGTTTGGCCCATCGATTGATTTTCCGTCGTATTTATCGGCGACAACCCTTACAATCTGCCCTTTTGTTGTCATTTCAATAACGCGGTGTCCCATCATATCACAAACAATCAGATTACCGTTTTTATAAGGATACAGTCCGTTTGTCTGCATTTTACCTTCAGAGATATATCTGTATGATCCATCAGGGCTTAATTCAACGATTGAGCTTTTATCAGGATGAGCGCCCCAGCCCTGGTCAAATCCCATGTTTGAGAAATATACTTTACCGTTCATCCATTTTGGACCTTCAGCGAAAGTAAGGCCAGGTTTTGTATTGGCTCCATCAACTAACAATTCAACTTTGGCATCTGAGGGAATTATTGCACGATAAGCGTCCATTCTTGCTTTTTCTTTTTCAGCATAATCAGCCCTTGCCGGCCAGAAAATATCAATGGCATCGCAACCCAGATCGCCCATAATTGCACCATGCACCATATTCGCAGGAATAAGCACAACATCATTTATAGCCATACTTTGTTCGCTATCCAGAAGAATTTCCTTACAACCACCCCGTAATACGAGCATAGTTTGTTCTTCAGGGTGTATATGACGTTCGAATACAGCACCCGGATCCATTGAGATAAAGCTCACCTGAGTGCTCTTGCCTGTTATCAGTCTTGAATTAGCTCCTGCTACAAGATCTGTTAACTGAAACTCGTAAAGGTCATAAACCTTATTGTATTCAACATTTGGGGTCATGGTTGTGCTTAACTCAGTAACTGAAGCCGGAAGTCCGGTAACACCAGCTTTCTCTAAATAATCAAGGCGTACCGGACTATAAACCTCAACGAGTTTTGCACCGTCAGGACCAGCTTTTAACGCATTTTTACTTCCTTTTTCGAGATATACAAAATCGATTCGTGGAGTTATGCTATGTGTTCCATCCTGAGCTTCTCTTTTGATTGAGATCATATTAACATTTGCGCCATTGACAAGCTGATCAACTGAGCCTTCAACAACAAATAGAAAACGGTCTGAAGGAAGAACCTCTTCCGGAATTTCTGCATTAGGTTCCAATTGAAGAATACCAGTCATTGTTCCGGTTCCCCAGTAAATTTTTGCGCTAACGCCCGGATATAAAGCCGTGGTTGAAATACTCTCAAGGCTTGTAACCTCGCCAGGGTTAAGGTTCGAAACAATCTTAGTATCAGGAAGATCCGCTAATTCCCTTCCAGTCAATGAATACTGTTTAATGAGTTCCTTGTTTTTCTTTTGCCACTCAGGCATTGGGGTGCACTGCGTCAATGCAATTAAGCTAAAAGCCAGAATGCTCCCGAAAATAGTCTTAGTTGTCAATTTCATAATTTTTTGGTTCGTTTGTTTTATGATATGAATAATCATTATTTTTCAACTGTTATGTTCCTTTTTCCAACCGGATCAGCGACCTGGTCCATCCCTACGACATCATAGCCAATCCAGTGAAAAGACTTCGCCATGGCTGAGGTTTTTGCCCATGCTTCGTCATGTTCTTTGGTCTTTGTCCACAAAACCCGGTTCTCTTCTTTGTCAAACATTAATTCCATTTCGTAGGTAAATTTCGATTCAGGAGATCCGTTCCTTTTTGCGATTTCAGCAGGGAAGATGCGAAGAAGTTTTGAACCAAGATAACCAACTTGTTTTCTCAGGGCAGTCACATATACATCAATATAGTTCTTCTCAAATGCCTCGAAATCGTTAGGTGCCACTTCGAAAAACATCTGCAGTTTAGCCATAGTCAAAGGAACATCAGTGACATCCAGTTTCCCTTTTTCAAGAGCTACACCATAGACTACCATTTCCAGTGGCTCAGTTGCCGAACTTTCAAGTGCATGTATTTCACCTGCACGAACGGGAACAGCATCACCATAAGCAATATCAGCAACTTCATCGTTAACGTGTACTTTACCTTTTCCTTTTATAACAAAATAAACTTCATCAACTCCTGAATGATAATGCCTTCCAACTGATGAACCTACCGGAATAATCAGATGATCGACAAAAGCCCAGTTTGATGCAAAGGACCCGGGACCGAGTGCCCTCCTGTAAAATACAGTATCTTTTCCGCCATTCATGTTCCCAACCGGGCGGGCAAGTTCTTTGGTAAGCTGTCTTGTATTAATAAAGGTAGCTTTCTTTTCCAGTTCAGCATCTGAACGATCATCCGAAACCTCGAAAAGGCTGGTTGGATCTGCCGAGTAATTATAACCACCCCTCCTGGGCATTCCGCCACCTTGCGGCGCTGTGCCATAACCAACAACTTCCTTTGGAAGATTAACAGCCACCTGGAAATTAACCCAGTCGACTGGTTTGTTTGATGGATTATAAACTGCATGTGAATTTCCGGCTTTGCACGGTACGCCAACAGGTCCTTTCACAAGTGCAGTTTTCCCGTTTACTGTAAATTCACAATCTCCATCCAATATGAGAAACATCTCATCTGTATCGGTATGAAAATGATGACCGATAGAACTCTTAGGCATCAACGGACCATGGTGCATAAAATTTAATCCTGTAATCGCACCGCGCCCGAGAAGAGTTTGCATGTAAACAGTGCCTGTCCCCTGATGAACATTTTTTCCGGCCATTGCCTTTGATTGATCTGTGTGACCAATGCGTTGTGCGAGCGGAGTAGCTTTGGGTTTTTCCTGTGCTGAATTTCCTGGCTGCGCATCTGCGATTGTCACCAGGCTTAGGACCAGAATCAGCAAAGTCGCTGATGTGGTCATCCTAAAAGCAGATCTGAACTTTTTTACCGGAATGATATCGGGGAGAATTACGGTTTTTTTCATATTCATATTATTTCAGATTAATATAGAGTTTGTTGTTTATTCTTTCTGTTTCAACAAAATTGCTTTGCACCAATTTCATCGTCAGTCAATCAAACGTTAACGACAAAGAAAATAGATACAATGGCGTTATTACTTTCTCAGGCCATACAAATCTATATAAAGGTAAAGTATTTAAGAAATAATTAAATGGAATTTTTTCCTGAACCGTTAACAGAAAGATCAAATAATTGATTTAATAAGGTATGGAGTTTTATCCCTCCTCTATGCTTACTGAACTCTGCCCACCGGAAGATGCCTGGAAAGGGTCGATCGTTGTTGAGTCTGATGCTGGCTGTTAGTTGTCCAGACACCATGCAATGCATCTGATTGCGGCAGGTTAAATGACCTTACAAACTTGTTATTCTCATACTTATCAACGATTCTGTCAAAAACAAGGCGAGGTGGAAAATCTGTAAGTGAGTGAAGAAAAATTTGCCCTGATTCATGGATTCAAGCTTTTAAGAAGCAAAAATCCACATTTCTGATTCAAATCGTCACGCTGCAAAAAACTCTGCAAGTGCGATTAATTCATAATTTCAAGGAACAAATTTAATAATTTGGTGCCCACTGGTGATTAAAATACTACTTTCATTTTTTTTTTTTACTTTGGCAAGAAATTTAAAGTAGTATTACTTATTGAGAATACTCTGCTGCATTTATAAATTGAAAAATTAAAAATCAATGAAAAAATTATTATTCATTACTGCTCTTCTGATTGTAATAAATCTTGTTTTCTCACAAACTGTATCATCTCAGGAAAACAAATCGCCGGAGGATATTTTAGTTGGCAAATGGATTCTTACTGTTAAGGAAATGGCTTCATATGACATAAATTTATCGCTCGATGTTAAAAATGCTGATGGTATTTTTAATGCAGAGGTAGGTTTTCCTGTATCCGGAGAAAAACCAAATGAATTTAACCAACTTGTTTTAACGGACTCCACCTTCTATGTTGAAATTTATTTTGATGCTTTACTTGTCCCAATGCCTTTGTCTGTAACCGTAAAAGATGAAAATAGTCTGTCAGGGACTTTATATGGATATAGTCTGAAAGGGAAAAGAGAAGAACAGTGAAATAAAATTCAAAAACCGGTTTCCCTGGCGAAATTAAACTAATTCTTCCCAAATATGAAGAAAGCAATTACTCTCTGTTCCGTTATGATCATAATGATGATCACCTTCTTACCATGCAAACTTGCAGCTCAAACAAATAAATGATTTTATGAGAAAGCAAATTATGTCGTTTTTGCTCGTTGCATTTTTAGGTTCTGTTACCACCTATGCAGCAGAGCCAATAATCAAAAACATGGGTGAGTCCAAATACTCTGTTCAGGTGGGAAATGTATCAATGACAATTGATGCTGCCGCAGGTGCAAAGATTCTTTCCTGTAAGTTCAATGATTCGGAAATAATTTCTCAATCCCCAATGAGAGAAGCATTCGGAAGTACCTTTTGGACAAGTCCTCAGAAAGAGTGGAACTGGCCTCCGGTTCAGGAATATGATAAAGATCCATATACAGTAGAACAAACTTCTTCTTCGTTAATTATGACCGGTCAGGTATCTCAAAGATTCAAATACCGTATCCGTAAGGAATTCAAGGCCGATGAAAAAGACAATTCCATAGTCATCACATACTCCATAATTAATGAATCTGAAGAAACAAGAAAAGTAGCTCCCTGGGAAGTTACCCGTGTCAACAATGAAGGCATAATCTTTTTTGATGCACCTTCAGAAGCAATCACACCCCCAAATCGCATCCCATTTACACAGGAATATGGTGTGTCATGGTATAAGACAGATGAGGGGAAGACAAACCGTAAAATAAATGCTGACGGTAAGGGCTGGCTTGCGTATTGCGCAAACAACCTGCTTCTTGTTAAAAAGTTTGATGATCTGACTGCTTCTCAACCAGCTCCTAATGAGGCTGAAGTACAGGTTTATGTAAATAGTGGCAAGACCTATATCGAATTGGAAAACCAGGGTGCCTACAATGAATTGAAACCCGGTGAATCCCTTTCATATACCGTTAGATGGTATCTGGTACCTGCCGATTCCGAATCAATTCCATCAAAAAAGATGCTTTCAAAAGTCAGGAAGCTTATCAAATGACATTAGCCATGTATGTCAACCCCTGGTCAGGGTGTTAATCCTGTATAGTCCTGTGCTTGCCGTAATATACAGCTCATCAAGGTTTTTGCCTCCCCAGGTCAGGTTGGTAGCCACCTCAGGCATACCTATCCTTCCAAGCAGCCTGCCCGCAGCATCGTAGATCCAGATCCCGCCGGGACCGGTACAGAAAATATTACCGTTGCGGTCGAGTTTCATCCCGCCGGGAATACCATCCGTCTCAAGGGGCATCTCTATAAAGGCATCTCCTCCTGATAATTTCCAGCCTGTGCCAACAGCAAACACCCTTATGTGCTTCCTTACGCTGTCGATCACATAGAGTTTCGAGCCATCGTTCGACAATGCAAGACCGTTGGGTGCTTCAAAGTCAGATACAAGAAGCAAAGGTTCTCCTCCGTAGGGAGGGACCCTGTAGACTCCGCAGAAATCAAGTTCTTCCTCTGCAGGGCCACCCAGCCCTTCCTGCAGGCCGTACAAAGGATCTGTGAAGAGAACCGAACCGTCGGGAGTGCCTATGACATCGTTGGGAGAGTTAAGTCTTTTTCCTTCAAACCTGTCGGCAACTGTCGTTATGACTCCTCCCTCTTCCCTGGTAACCCGCCTTGTGTGATGTTCACAGGCCAGAAGCCTTCCCTTTCTGTCGTAAGTCATTCCGTTCGAGAAATTGCTGGGCTTCCTGAATATAACGGTACCTTCCCCCGGTTTAAAGCAGTAACTTGTATTGGCAGGTATGTCCGAGAAATACAGACAGCCCCTGGTCTCGTTCCAGACCGGCCCTTCAGTGAATCTGAAGCCTTCAGCAGGTTTCTCAAGCCTCGATGCAGGAGAAATAAGACGCCGGACCCTGTCGTCCCATACGTCAAGTTTTATCTGTTCGTTTTCCATCGTCATTTCCATACGCTAAGCTATTAAATGTTTTTTTCCCGTCAATATGAGCAGACATAAATAAGCGGCAGTCCCAACTGTAATCTCATGCAACAGATTGCCTGTTGACAGGGGTACGGATGTTCCCGGCCTGATTGTTGCAGGCGCATGAAACCTGATCATTCTGACCCTGTGGTTTTTGTTTATGCCTGATGTTTTTATTCCTTTGCATATTTAGATTTAGTATAAATTACTTTTTTCTTCCTTTACCTGGGGCAAACATATTGCGTTTATAAATAAATTCGAACCTGTTTGTCCCCTGACCCTGATACCTGTCAGTGGAGGATGGTGAAAAAAGTAAAAAGCCCGGAATAAACCGGTTCGAATAAATAAATTTAAACAACAATAGGAGGAGATATCATGAAAATCAGAAAATTTATTTCTTTTATCTGTGTGTTCTTTTTTGTATCGGGACTCTTCATGGGTTCTGTAATGAACGCCCAGCCCACATCGCTTACAAAGGATGAGATGATCCAGTACACAGGTTACTGGAAGGGTGAAAGGTTCCCTGACGGCCGTCCCATGGTATCGGATGATATCGTAAGCCGCATGCGTCATGTTACTGTCACAGAAGCCTGGCAGATACTCAACGGCATGAGTGATGTTGTTGAAGGACAGGGAGCTACCAGCTTCGGTGAGTTCAGAAGGCCGACCTATACAAACCAGTACTATGGTGAGTTCAAGCAGATGAGAGATAATGTAATAATCTGCGGAAGGGCATCAACAATCCATTTTCTTCCCTACCGTCCCGACCTTAACAACCTTATCCAGGAACAGGGTAACAAGGATGGCAGGAGCAGGGGACAGTACACATGGGGAATAGACCAGCTGCAGAAAGGTGACGTTTATGTTGCCAACGTAGCTGAGGCAGTTCTCGATGCATCACATGTGGGCGATAATCTTGGTACTACCATCTGGACTAAAACAGGTAACGGTGCCGTCATAAGAGGTACTCTCCGCGACCTTTACGGTAATATGGACGTTGATGAGAACTTTAA
>JAVEXG010000113.1:0-6813 GCA_034004115.1 Bacteroidales bacterium
CATTTAATAAGGTCATAACAGAAATTATTCATCGAGACCTTATAAAGATAACATTTATTTCAAAAATTTCCAGATAATCGATTTCAATAACAAAATGTTTCTTTATTTTAAACTCCGTGTTACTCCGTGCATAACTCCGTGTTACTCCGTGCATAACTCCGTGTTACTCCGTGGTTAAGAATTTTCTCCGTGTTACTCCGTAGTTAAACCCTCCGATGTTAAATTGCAGGAAACAAAAAATCCTGTAAAACATCAATTTACAGGATTTCATCTAATTTTTTCATCGATTTCGTGGAGATTAGGAGAATCGAACTCCTGACCTTTTGACTGCCAGTCAAACGCTCTAGCCAACTGAGCTAAACCCCCGATAAAAACATGGCAAATTTAAGAAATTATTAAGAATAAAAAAACAACAGCCAAACCGACAAATTAATTTCTTTGCAGAAACGCCGGTATTTGGTAATTTTGCCGCAATTTTTATTGAATTCAGGACATCTCACCGTTCCGGTTCAAAAAACGGAATGATTGTTGACATCCGGTTATGGTAAAAGGAACTTTGTTAACATTAAAAAGTGAACCTCAGGGGTAGTAATAGCGAACAGCCTGGCGGCAAGGTTGATCAGCAGTATGTAATATCTGATTTTGACGACCTTGTCTTCGAACACCGGAACAGGGATTACGGCGCCTATCAGCTCCGCAAGAGATATAACCGTGCCATTCTGGCCGGACTTATTATATCTGTCATCGCAGCCGTTATTGCCGTGCTGATCCCCTTCATTTCGCGGCCTTCAGGTGATAAGGTCGTCATGGGCGGCACAGGATACTACCAGGTTACTATCGAAAACCTTCAACCCCCGCCCGAGGATTTCTATGTTCCGCCTCCGCCTCCGTCCGCATCAATGGTTCAGAAGATCCAGGAAACAGTCGAGTATGTTCCGCCCGTGGTGGTCGATTCGATTGTACCGGTGGAACTTGCAACCCTTTCGACCGACGAGCTTCTGGCAGCTACCGAAGGCGAAGGTATCGAAGCAACGGGTTCGGGCTTCGGGGATGAACTTATGTCAGGAGGAGAGGGTTACGGCGACGAGGAACCTCTCTTCATTGTTGAAACCATGCCCACGTTCAGGGGCGGCGACCTTACCGTATTCAGAAACTGGGTTGGCAAACGGACAAGATATCCCGAAGAGGCAATCTCAAACAAGATAAGGGGGACAGTTTTCCTTACATTTATTATTGAGAAGGATGGTTCGGTCAGTAACATAACTGTAATAAAAGGGGTTCACCCGCTTCTCGACGATGAGGCTGTGAAGGCTATCTCTGCTTCGCCAAAATGGTCGCCCGGACTGCAGAGGGGACAGCCGGTCAGGGTAAGATTCCAGATACCGCTCACATTTCAATACTGAAAAATAATATCAGGCAGATTTTGGAGTTATTACTGTGATTATTAGGGGCAGAAGCCCTGACAAACCCTGAAATATACTCTTATGAAGCAGATTGCAGCATTTTCACTCATCTTCTTATTCATCCTCTCATCATGCGGCTCTTCCAAAAAGCAGCTCGAGAAAGGAAATTACCCCATGGCCCTCGACAAGGCAGTAAAACAACTTCGCCGCGACAGGGATGATTCAAAGCAGATAGCCATCCTTGACAGGTCGTACAAGATTCTGAATGAACAGGATAATGAACGCATCAGGTACCTGAAGATGGAAGACAGGCCCGAAAACTGGGACGAGATTTACCAGATTAACAAGGCGATGAGCGACAGACAGGCTTACGTCAGGACAGTCCTTCCGCTCGAACTCAACGGCAGGACAATCGATTACCCCTACGTCGACTACATGCCCGAAATGGTTGCTGCAAAGCGTAAATCGGCCGATTTCTATTATGCCCACGGCAACGAACTCATGCTTACCAAGCTGAAGGAGAATTACCGCCAGGCTTACTATGAGTTTGTCAGGGCAAAGGAATATGTCGGAAACTATGAGGGAATTGACAATAAGATAGATGACGCCAGATACCTCGGCATGAGCCGGGTGCTGATAACGCTCAGCAACAGATCCATTATCAAGTTTGACCAGGAATTTGAGGAGGATTTTCTGTCGATTGACCTCCCCAATCTCAACAGTGAATGGGTTGAATACCATACCCAGGACCTCGGTCAGAATACAAGATTTGATTACTATGTGAATGTCAATCTGAGGAACATAATCGTAAGTCCCGACCAGACCATGCAGAAGGACACGGTTGTGAAGAAGGATGTTGAGGACGGGTTTTCATACAAGCTCGATTCCCGTGGAAATGTGATGAAGGATTCACTGGGAAACGACATCAAATCGGTGAAATTTAAAACGCTTCAGTGCGCCCTTATAGAGACTATTCAGTCGAAGGAATGCCGTATAGCAGGCGATGTTGAAATCATCCAGGTCAATCCTGAGAAAGTCCTGAAAAAAGATCCTCTTGGCGCACAGTCGGGTTTTGAATGGATATCGGCGAGAGCCCTTGGTGACCTGCAGGCCCTGAGTCAGGCCCAGATAGAGAAGACAAAAACGAAGGCTGTGCCCTTCCCGTCCGATATGGAAATGATTTTCCGCTGTTCAGATGCATTAAAGCAGGCTATTAACGGTGCCCTTCTGAGCAACAAGCGATTTATTAATTAAATTTGTGCCCTGAATGAGAAGGTGAATGATCGAAACGGGCAGAAAGAGCGAAAGGGCAATATTAATAGGATTGATTTATCCCGGACAGGGTGAGGATCAGGCCGGGGAATACCTGGATGAATTATCATTCCTTGCCGAGACTGCCGGCGCCGAGCCGGTTAAAAGATTTCTTCAAAAGCTTCAGATTCCTGATCCCAAAACCTTTGTCGGTTCCGGAAAGATAGCTGAGATAAAATCATTTGTATCTGAAAACAGCATCAACATAGCCATTTTTGATGATGAGCTTTCATCAAGTCAGATAAGGAACATAGAAAATGAACTGGGCTGCCGTGTCCTCGACAGGACCAATCTGATACTCGATATTTTTGCAAGCCGTGCCAGAACCTCCCATGCCCGGACCCAGGTTGAGCTGGCACAGTACCAGTATCTCCTTCCGAGGCTGACAGGTATGTGGACTCACCTTGAGAGGCAGCGAGGAGGAATCGGATTGCGGGGACCGGGCGAAACCGAAATCGAGACCGACCGGCGTATTATCAGGGACAAGATAGCGCTTCTGAAAACACAGCTTAAGAAGATTGATATTCAGATGGCCACCCAGCGGAAGAACCGTGGCAAAATGGTCAGGGTGGCGCTTGTCGGCTATACAAACGTAGGCAAGTCCACAATCATGAACCAGCTCAGCAAATCGGAGGTCTTTGCCGAGAACAAGCTGTTTGCAACCCTCGATACCACGGTGAGGAAAGTTGTTATCGGCAACCTGCCCTTCCTTCTTTCAGACACAGTAGGATTTATCAGGAAGCTTCCCCATCATCTGGTTGAGTCGTTCAAATCAACCCTTGATGAGGTGAGGGAATCGGATCTGCTGCTTCATGTTGTCGATATCTCTCATCCGGGATTTGAGGAGCAGATAAGGGTTGTGGATGAAACCCTCAGGGAACTGGATTCGTCTGGAAAACCCCTTATTCTTGTTTTCAACAAGATAGATTCCTTCTCTTACACGGCAAAGGACGAGGACGACCTCACGCCTGCCACCAGGGAGAATTATTCCCTTGCAGACCTTAAAAACACCTGGATGGCTGCGGACAGGAATCACAAGACCATTTTCATTTCGGCGAAAACGAAGGAAAATATTTCTGAATTACAGAGCCTGCTTTACGAGGAAGTGAAAAGCATTCACATCCTCAGGTACCCCTATAACGATTTTTTATTTGAAAAATAGGGTCTGCCCGGTGGAGCAGACCCTAAGGTAAGTTATCGGATTGACTCTGGTTAGTACAGTCCGTTTGCTGCCATGAATTCAGCTATCTGAACTGCGTTTGTAGCGGCTCCTTTGCGGATGTTGTCCGAAACGACCCACAGGTTGAGGCATTTCTCCTTCGAAAGATCCCTTCTGATCCTGCCTACAAAAACCTCGTCCCTGTTGTGTGCAAGCAGCGGCATCGGATATTCGTTCAAAGCCGGATTGTCATATACGACCACTCCGGGGAAGCTGCTGATCAGGTTTCTTGCCTCGTCGATATCATATTCATTCTCAAACTCTATATTCACTGCTTCGGAGTGCCCGCCCACAACCGGTATTCTTACGACAGTGGCAGTAACCATTATCGACTGGTCGCCGAGTATCTTGCGGGTTTCATCAATCAGTTTCTGTTCCTCTGTTGTATAGCCGTCAGCCTGAAAGCTTCCGCCGTGCGGAAAACAGTTAAGGTCGATGGGGTGGGGATAAGCCATCTCACCCTTTATGCCGGCTCTTTCGTTTTCCATCTGGGCGACGGCTTTCACTCCGGTGCCGGTGACCGACTGATAAGTGGCCACTACAAGCCGTTTTATCCGGTATTTATTATGCAGGGGAGCCAGCGCCATCACCATCTGGATGGTTGAACAGTTTGGATTGGCTATGATCCTGTCGCCACTTTTTATTGCATGACTGTTGATCTCGGGTACTACAAGCGGAACGCTGGGGTCCATTCTCCAGGCTGATGAGTTGTCAATCACAACCGTTCCGTTTGCAGCAAACAGGGGTGCCCATTCCTTTGATGCGGTGGCTCCGGCCGAAAATATGGCAAACGTCGGTTTGGCATCAATTGCCTCCTGCACGCTTACAACCTTAACAGCTTTACCCCTGAAAGTGATTTCTTTTCCCACCGAACGTTCCGAAGCGGCGGGTAATAACTCTGTTACGGGGAAGTTCCTTTCCTCAAGGACTCTGATCATGGTTCTGCCTACCATTCCGGTAGCTCCGACAACTGCTGTCTTCATTTTCTTATTTGTCCGGATTAAATTAAATTATTAATTTTATTAGTGTAAAAAGCGGTCAAAAATAACTCTTTTTTCAATTCGTCTCGCTGCATGAATAAAGTTATTTTACTGACTGTTGCGATACCATTGCAGGTATCCGGTCAGGTTATTGATTATCCCGGTTCACCGAACCGCGATGCCCCCGTTTCTACAGGGGATGTTATTATCTCCGAAATCATGGCCGATCCGACTCCGGCTGTGGCGCTTCCGGTTAAGGAATACCTCGAATTGCATAACCGCAGCAGCGACACTGTATGTCTGAAGGGCTGGCGGCTTTCGGACGGCAACTCAAACTGCCTGTTCCCTGAAGTCAGCATCGTGCCGGGAGGCTGGCTGATAGTCTGCCAGGCTCAGGACACGGCATTGTTTTCCCGTTACGGATATACTGCAGGAATGAAATCTTTTCCGGCTCTTACCAATGAGGGAAAGACAATCCTGATCAGGGATGAGAACATGAACCTGATACACGGCGTGAAATACTCGTCGGACTGGTACGGAGATGTCCTGAAATCGGGAGGGGGATGGTCGCTCGAGCTGGTTGACCCCGCTTACCCGTATCATGAAAAGGGCAACTGGAAGGCCTCAGTTTCACCTTCAGGAGGGACGCCCGGCGCGAGGAATTCGGTTGAAGGAAACAATCCCGACCTTACCTTTTACGGGCTGGAGAGTGTTTTTCCCGCCGACAGCGTGACAATATATTTGCAATTTTCCGAAAGTATCCCGGATTTTCCTGATAAGAGTGGAAGTATTTCAATTGACGGCGTGAACATCAGCACTATCGTTAATGAAGATCCACTCTTCAGAAGCTTCACCATCATTCCTGAGGAGCCTCTTGAACTCAGGAAAGTATACACTCTCACAGCAGGAAGTGATGTTACCGACTTTGCAGGCAACAGAATGTCGAGGGACGAATTCAGGTTTGGGCTTCCCGAACAGCCCCGGGCCGGGGATGTCCTTTTCACTGAACTTCTTTTTAATCCGTTGCCGGGAGATCCTGATTTTATAGAGTTTTACAATTGTTCCGAAAAGATAATAAATACATGTGATCTCTTCCTGGTTTCAGTAAGGGACGAAACCGGAGATACATCGTCGGTTGCGCCCATAACCTCAATAAATCACTGCCTCCTGCCACGTTATAACATTGTTATAACATGCTCGAAAGACATTCTGGAAGAAAGATTTTATTCATCGGCGCCTGAGAATATTGTTGAAGTCTCATCGCTCCCGTCGATGCCCGACGGCGAAGGTCATCTTATACTCTTCAACCGCTCGCTGGAAGAATTAGATGAAGTGGTTTATGATGAAGAAATGCATTTTCCTCTTCTGAGCGGGAATGATGGGATCTCTCTCGAAAAGGTTCGTCCCTGCGCGGCATCAACCGACAAATCACAATGGCATTCTGCTTCCGAATCATCAGGATGGGGAACACCGGGGGCTCCCAATTCTGTTGCGGCGGAGGATCCCGGTGACGGCGCATCCGTAATTTTTTCATCGACTTTCATAACCCCCGACAATGACGGCAACGAAGATTTGCTTGTAATTGACCTTAATACGGGAGTTGCCGGGAGTGTGGTCACTGTGACTGTTTTTGATGAAGCCGGCCGCTTTGTCAGGAAGCTCGCCGACAACCTGCTTGCAGGTCCGGGCGCTTCGGTTATCTGGGACGGCACCGGTCCCGACGGCCGTCTGCTCGACACCGGCATCTATATTTTGCTGATAACCTCATTCGACGAAACCGGCAAAACAGGAAGATGGAAGAAAGTTTGTACGGTTATAAGATGAAGAAGTCGTGCAAGTCGTGCAGGTCCCTACAGGTCATGCAAGTCGTGCAGGTCTTAAACGCCGCATACCTCACGCC
>JAVEXG010000113.1:6913-11474 GCA_034004115.1 Bacteroidales bacterium
TCCGAAATCAGTTCCGTCATTATCGTTGTCATCAGTATTTCGGCTTTTTCAGCTTCACGCTGTACCATTTCGTGTGTCACGTACTCAATTTTGCCTTCCACACCCAGGTCAGTGATGATGCTTACGCCGAAGACGGGAAGTCCCATATGTCTTGCGGCGATGACCTCAGTTACTGTTGACATGCCTACGGAATCGGCACCTATGATATGGAAGAATTTGTATTCTGCCGGTGTTTCGAAGGTTGGTCCTGTGGTCCCGAGGTAAACTCCCTTTCTGACCGTAATGTTATTTCTGGCGGCAATGCTGACCGCCATATCGATAAGTTTTTTATCGTAAGGCTGGCTCATATCGGGGAAGCGGGCGCCTATCCTGCTGTCGTTTCTGCCAATCAGGGGATTGGGGATCAGATTAATATGATCCCTTATTATCATTATGTCGCCGATATGGAATTCGGGATTCACGCCTCCGGCGGCATTTGACAGGAAGAGGTATTTGATTCCCAGGTGTTTCATAACCCTTATCGGAAAAGCAATCTGTTCGGGCTGATAACCTTCGTAATAGTGGAATCTGCCTTTCATGGCAACGATTTTCTTTCCCCCGAAATCACCGTATATAAGCTGTCCGGCGTGTCCTTCTACGGTCGATACCGGGAAATGAGGTATGTCCTTGTAGTCGATTTCAATTGTGCCTGTTATGTGTGCGGTGAGACCGCCAAGCCCTGTACCGAGTATCACTCCGGCTTCCGGCCCGGTTATCCCTTTCTGCCGGATAAATGCGACAGTTTCATTTATTTTTTCGAGCATATTCGAGTATCAGTTTATCAAATTCGAGTTTAAAATCATTCAAAAAGCTGACTCCGGCTGAAATGAAGTACAGATTCTTTTTCAATGAACCGGCAATATTAGGAAATTCCCTGAATCTGACCGCGTCTTTTTCGGTGGTGATTATCATCTTTTCGGTAAGCGGTGTGCCTTCAAAGCTCATCCTGATCTTTTCAATATCTCCCACTGTGAAGTTGTGATGATCGGGGAAGCGCAGATGCCTGATCTCTGCAAAATATTTTCCCAGGTGGCTTATCAGCGGATCAGGGGATGCAATGCCTGTGACAACTATTGCAGCACGTTTGGTTCTGTCCTGTCCGCCAGAGGTAAGGTTCACAGCATTTGCATTCTCAAAAACAGGCTGCAGACCGGAGTAGTCGATTGCAGAGAAAAAGACCTTCTGTTTTTCTCCTGTCAGAAGTTCGGTTGAGATTGCCTCCTTTTCAGCATCAGATATGCCCTCAGGTGTTTTTGTGACGACGATCACCCCGGCCCTGATTCTCTGTGAGGGCGATTCCCTGAGCCTCCCGTAAGGCAGCAGTTTGTCCCTTGTCATCAGGCGGGCGTAGTCGGTTAGCAGGATGGAAAGGCCCGGCCTCACTTTTCTGTGCTGGAATCCGTCGTCGAGTATGATAACATCTGTTCCGGGATGTTCCCTTAAGATGGTTTTTATTCCGTTGACGCGGTTGCTGTCGACGGCGACAACTATATCGGAAAATTTGCGGGATATCTGGAGAGGTTCGTCTCCGGAATCGGCTGTTGAGGATGATGGTGTTACATATCCGAAGCCGGTTGATTTTCTCATGTAGCCCCTGCTGAGAAGCGCCACCCTGAATTCCTTGCGGAGCAATGAGATAATATATTCGGCATGGGGTGTTTTCCCGGTTCCTCCCACAGTGATGTTACCGATGCAGATAACCGGGATGCTGAACTCCTCTGACGAAATAAAACCTTTGTCGTACAGGATGTTACGGATCGCTGTTACAAGCCGGAACAGGATGGAGAACGGCCACAGGAGAGGATTCCTGAAGGGCTCCATTGATCAGTGAATCTCAATGAAGTAAGGTAACCGGGTCTGTATTCCCGAGAGGTCGCGTATTTCCTTGAGCTCATCAAAGATCCTTTCAAACTCGCCCAGTTCGTTTTTCAGGACTCTCATTTTTATTTCAGCTCCAAACTGGGAGATCAGCCTGGTAAGCGGATCTTCGGAAACAGGAAGTTCCCTTACCGAATAATTTTCTATTCCGGCCAGCTTTGCGGCCTCTTCTATAGCTGCTGTCAAACCACCCACACCGTCGACAAGACCCAGCTTCATGGCGTCGGCACCGCTCCAGACGCGTCCCTGGGCTATGCTGTCGACTTCGCTGAACGTCATTTTTCTTCCGGATGATACCTTATTGACAAAATCGGAATAGGTGTTTTCAATGGTTCTCTGCATTGCTTCTTTCTCCACCGTGTTCATTGGTCTGTACACCGAGGGGAAGTCAGAATTGGCATTTGTTTCCACTGTCTCAAAGGAGATTCCCAGTTTCTTTTCCATCAGTTTTCCGGCGTTTGGAACCAGTCCGAAGACGCCGATCGACCCGGTTATGGTTGTAGGGCTGGCGAAGATCTTGGTCCCCGGGGCTGAAATGAAATAGCCTCCCGAAGCGGCATAGTTGCCCATGGAGATCACCACCGGTTTATCTTTTGAAGCAAGTTCAAGCTCCCGCCATATCATATCGGAGGCAATGGCGCTTCCCCCGCGTGAGTTAACCCTGAGCACTATGGCCTTTACAGCCGTGTCCTTTCTTTCCTTTCTTATCACATCCCTGAAGGAGTCGCCCCCGATGCTGGTTTCGCCCCCCTTGCCATTGACTATAGATCCCGATGCATAAACAACTGAGATCTTCTTTCTGGAGTAGGCAGGTTTTTTAGCTTCCGGGACCTTTGTGTACTTGTGCATCGGCACCAGGGTGATCTTATCATCGGTTGTCAGTCCCGAGCGGATCTTGAGCGTGTCGATAAGCTGGTCGTGATAAAGCAGGCCGTCGACCAGGCCGGAAGCGAGAGCTCCGGGGGCAACATAACCTGTCAGGTTGTCGGCAATGCTGTTCAGATTCTCAGGGGAAATTCCTCTTGCGGAGGATATGTCGGCCAGAACATGCGACCATATTGACCCAACATAAGTGCTTATCTGTTCCCTGTTCTCCTTGCTCAGTTCGTCAAGAATATATGGCTCGACAGCTCCCTTGAATTTACCGTGACGGATGACCTGCACTTCCACTCCCAGTTTCTCAAGAGCATTCTTGTAGAAGAGAACCTCTCCGCTGAGTCCCTTGAAATCGACGGTTGATGACGGATTGATATAAATTTTATCGGCAGCGGTCGACAGGTAATAACCTTCCTGCATCATAACGTAATCTGACCAGGCGATAACAAATTTCCCGCTTTCCCGGAATTTTTTAAGGCCTTCCCTGAGTTCTTCAGTTGTGGCCCATCCCGAAGGTACCATTCCGTTCTCAATAAGCACCCCCTTGATTTTATCATCCTTGGCCGCCTTTTTCAGATTATGAAGTATCTCATTCAGTCCGGGGGCAGGCGTTATAGTCATGTTGATCAGATCGATACCGGCATAGGGTGATTTACTCCCCTTGTCGGGGATCGAAACCCCTGCTTTCAGCACCAGCACTGAATTTTCGGCAACTGATGCAGGTTTATCGCCGGAGACCATCATTGCGCTGAAGCTGGCAAGCAGAATCACCATGAAAAGGATTGACACGAGAATTATCCCCGTGATTGTCGCAAGTACATATTTCAGAAAAGTTTTCATCTTAAAGCCACTTTAATAAAATGAATTTCAAAGGTATAAAAAATCATAGCCGGATAGCCTTAATGCCGTGCATAATTCTTAAATTTGGATAAAAGGCGGAAGCGAATCTATAGGCAAGCTCCCCTGGGGGTCCCGAAAGCTTTCGGGATGGGGGTAAGAGGTATTGGGGATAAAAAGTAATTTTATAATACCTCATGATCATTAATGTATCTTAACCGGTCGCAATGGAAAAAATAATATTTCTTGGATTGGGGACTAACCTTGGCGACAGGGAGAAGAATCTTTCGATGGCTGTGGACAGGATAGGTGAGGAGATAGGGAAAGTTATCAGATGTTCATCTGTCTATGAAACGGAGCCCTGGGGTTTCCAGAGCGAAAATCGTTTCCTTAACATGGCTGTGATGGTAAGAAGCAGTCTCAGGCCTTCGGGACTCCTTGGAAGAATACTGATGATCGAGGCTCAGCTTGGCAGGCTGAGGAGCGGCAAGGGATACAAATCGCGGACGATAGATATCGACATCCTCCTCTACGGCTCCGAGGTGATAAAGAAAGAGGAGCTGGAAATCCCGCATCCGAGAATCCCCGTCCGTAAATTTGTCCTGGAGCCGCTTTGCGAGCTTGCTCCTGACATGATTCACCCTGTCCTGAAAGAGACCTTTACAGAACTTCTTGCGAAATGCGGCGATGAATGCGGGGTTGCAGTGAAGCACCCCTTTGTCATTACCTAAGCTGCCCGGTCTTCATATAAGTCCGTTGTCGGCAAAGCTGTAGTAATCCTTTCCCGAGATTATAATGTGGTCAAGCAGCTGGATATCCATAATGCTGCCGGCATCTTTTATCTTCCCGGTGATCTTTGAATCGGAATCACTTGGATTCATATTGCCTGATGGATGGTTGTGGCAAACGATGATTCCGGATGCAAGCCATT
>JAVEXG010000114.1:0-11414 GCA_034004115.1 Bacteroidales bacterium
ATGATCCAGAACCATCCTGAATTTTTCGCTCGACAGCATTTCTTCAGGTGTTTCGCACATCCGTTCCCGGATGTTAAGAACCGCTTTATTGCCTATGATCCGTAAAGTGCTTTTTTGCATGTCTTTGATTCAAAACCGGGCAAAAGTATTACATTATTTAATTATATGCATCTTTTTGCTTTAAAATTTTTAAAATGGATTGTTATAGGTCCATGGGGGCTGAAGCCCCCCGGAAAGGGTGTGGGGTGCTTATGCCCGTTGGCTGAAGCCAACGGTAATAAAGATCTATGTATCAGATTAGTAGTCCTGTGGAGAGAAATCCGAAGGATTAGTGACAATTGCCGTCAGCTTCAGCTGACGGTACCGGGAGCTTCCCCCTCTGTAGTCGGGGACTTTAGTCCCCTAAAGGTCCATGGGGCTGAAGCCCTCCTGGAAGATGCGTCATTGTTTATGTACACCAGTAATTTTTACATCACATTTGGCATGATTTTTATTATTAATAGTTATTGATGTTTAATTTGTGTTTGGTAAATTTACACTATGAAACCTTCATGTTACAAATGCACACCAGATAACGAAAATCAAACAATCATGAAGGTTCCATGTGAACCATCAGATTATCAATAATATAGTTATGCCATATATCACATGAAACCGGAAATTGATCTTTTTGCGATCTTACCTGAAGATAAAGTACCAGAGAAAGGCAGGATACTGATATCCGAACCCTTTCTTCCTGATACCTTCTTCAATCGTAGCATCGTGTATCTTACCGATCACAACCCCAAAGGATCGGTCGGCTTCATTCTTAACAAGAAGCTCGAAATAAAACTATGCGATGCAGTAACCGGTTTTGAGGGATGGGAAGAAAACCTTAATATGGGTGGTCCGGTATCACCCGACACCCTGCATTACCTCCATGATCTCGGCCATATCGTTCCCGGCAGCATAAAGGTTGAGGGCAATATCTACTGGGGAGGAGATATTGACAGCATACGCAACCTGATCAGGACCGGATCGGTTAAGCCGGGTCAGATAAGATTCTTCCTCGGTTACTCAGGCTGGTCAGCAGGCCAGCTCGAAAAGGAACTTAAGGAAAACTCGTGGGTGACCGCGAAAGTGAACCCCGAGGCAATAATGCAGAGCAGGGAATCCGACAGCTGGAAAAGGGTCCTGCGATCGCTTAAGAATAAATACAGGGTCTGGGCCGATTTTCCCGAATCGCCCGATATGAACTGAACCTTACTGTCTCTCCGGATTATTCAACCGGAATTCTATAAGTGCAGTACTTTGTAGACAAGCTCCTTGAGAAGATCGCCCTGATCTGTCCCGGCATCCCCGAATCCTTTTGACTTCAGGTCGTAAGTCCTCAGAAGATTAATTATACTTATCGTTTTCCCGATACTGTATTTCGATGCTGCCGTCTGATAATCCTTGACAAAAAATGGATGGATCTTCAGGGCTGCCGCTGCATTGTTACTCGATTTGTCGGTGAGGTAATGGTATGTAAGTATCTTAGTGAAAAAACCGAAGAGCGAGACAATTGTCAGAATTATCGGATTGTCATTTGGATTATCGCTGAAGTACCTGATTATCATGTTTGCCTTAAGGATGTTCTTTTCCCCTATAGCCTTCTGCAACTCGAAATTGTTGTACTCCTTGCTTATGCCAATATTCTTTTCTATAAGCGAGGAGGTGATGACAGGCTTGCCTGACGGTAGTGTAATCAGAAGCTTGTCAAGTTCATTTACAATCTTGTGAAGGTCAGTGCCAAGATACTCTGTAAGCAAGGCAGCCGCATCGGGATTTATCTTTATCCCCTTTGTCATCAGGTATCTTTCAATCCATGGCTGTACCTGGTAGTCGCGGAGCCTGACCGACTCAAAATAGGAGCCCTGTGTGTCCAGAGCTTTGTAAAGCTTGGTTCTTTTGTCGAGTGTCTTGTATTTATAGTTGAAAACCAGAATAGTAGATAAAAGCGGCTTTTCGAGGTAAAGGGCAATTTCCTCTATTTTCTTGAGCGATTGCGCTTCCTTTACGATTATTACCTGGTGGGTGGCCATCATGGGAAACCGTCTGGAGGTCTCGATAACCGAACCAATATTGGTCTCTTCGCCGTAAAGAACTATCTGGTTGAAGGCTCTTTCTTCGTCAGTAAGAACCTTTTCAGCAATGAAATCAGTGATGATATCAATATAATACGGTTCGTCGCCTGCGAGGAAATAAACAGGCTTGAATATTCTTTTCCGGAGATCGGACATTATCTCATCAAAAGATGCCGGCATAATCAGAACCTGAGGTGTTTGACTGAAATTGCGTTCTCCTTTATTTCCCTGAGAGCGTCAATGCCTATTTTAAGGTGCAGGTCGACAAACTTGCTTGTCACCTTTTTATCGCTTGCCTCTGTTTTAATTCCGGTCGAGATCATAGGCTGGTCGGAAACCAGAAGGAGGGCACCGGTCGGGATCTCATTGGCGAAACCTACAGTGAATATGGTGGCAGTTTCCATGTCGATTGCCATAGCCCGCGTCTTAACAAGGTACTTCTTGAACCTGTCGTCATACTCCCATACTCTCCTGTTGGTCGTGTAAACAGTTCCTGTAAAGTACTCCTTGTTGTGCCGGGTTATTGCTGCAGAAATTGCACTCTGCAGTTTGAACGCCGGCAGGGCCGGAACCTCCAGGGGCAGATAATCGTTTGATGTACCGTCGCTCCTGATGGCAGCTATGGGAAGTATCAGGTCCCCCAGTTTGTTCTTTTTCTTCAGTCCTCCGCATTTGCCCAGGAACAACACCGCCAAAGGAGCTATAGCGCTGAGGAGATCCATCACCGTTGCGGCATTAGGGCTTCCCATACCGAAGTTTATTATGGTTATCCCGTCTGCTGTCGCACTCGGCATGTTCTTGTCACGGCCCTCCACCTCCACATTGTTCCATTTCGCGAACAATTCAACATAGTATAGATAATTTGTGAGAAGGAAATATCTGCCGAAGGTTTCAAGCTGCTTCCCTGTATAGCGGGGCAGCCAGTTATTAACAATTTCCTCTTTGGTCTTCATTCACTTATCCTGTTTTATCTTTATCTCAATATATTTGGGTTTTCAAAAGTACAAAAGTAAGTTGAAACAGCTTAATCTTCCGCCATATTCCTTTACAATAACCGGAAAAGAAGGGTCCCGGATGATCCTGGATACCCTGAGGAGGAAGTTTGTAAGACTTACTCCGGAAGAATGGGTGAGGCAGAACTTCGTGCGCTATCTTATCCATGAAGGCGGATACCCTCCAGGCCTTATCGGAATAGAAGTGATGTTCAGGTTCAATAATATGAAAAAGAGAGCAGACATACTGGTGCATAACAGGATGGGAGAGCCCGTCCTGATTGTGGAATGCAAATCGCCCGATATAAATATCTCGGATTTCTACGAGGACAAGGTTTATGACCAGATCGGGGGGTATAACCTCGGACTTAAACTTCCCTTTGCCATTGTCACCAACGGCCTGGTAAACTATGCATTCCGCTTCGATCCTGAACGGAATCAGTATGTCCACCTGCTTGAAATTCCTGTTTACAACGACCTTATTGCAGGGAAAGATGATTGATGTTACCTGCGCCATAATAAGAAACGAGGATGATGAGATCCTTGTGGTACAGAGAGGAGAAAAGACCGATCATCCTTTCATGTGGGAATTCCCCGGAGGCAAGGTTCAGAAAAGTGAAAGTGAAGAGGATTGTATTATCCGGGAAATAAGGGAAGAGCTTACCATGGACATAGTGATATGCAGCCGCCTGCCCGCAGTCGAACACGACTATGGACACAAGCAGATCCGGCTCATCCCCTTCGTGTGCGATACCCTCGACGATATCCCGTTTCTCACGGAGCACGTGGCCTTTAAATGGCTTGCTCCCGGCGAATTACTTAGTGTTGGTTTTTCAGAAGCCGACATTCCCGTTGCTGGAGAATACCTTAAATACATAAATTTTGAAGAGGATTCAGCCACTGAAATCCCGGCGACTTCTGTTAATTCAATAAGAGAGGCTGATTTCGTCCTGACACTCGAAAATACCCATGGGAGGAAGGAAGCCGAATGGCTGGCTGAGATGGCGGCAGAAAAAGAGGATGTACTCTCCAGACTGATAAATTTTTCTTTTTCGGCTGATAACAAACTTTCGTCGAAGGCTTCGTGGTCTCTGTCAAAGATCCACGACAAACACCCGGAGATATTGGCTCCCTTCATTCCGATGATTATCGGATCGCTCGACAAACTTGCCAGTGAAAGTGTGAGAAGATCATTTCTGAAGATCATCTCTCTTGGCGACATTTCAATCCTGACAAGGAAACAGCACGGGCTCCTTGCCGACTACTGTTTCAGGATGCTCAGGTCGGGGTTTTCATCGATTGCAGTAAAGGCTTATTCGATGGAAATAATTTACCGGCTTGCCCTGGTATATCCCGAACTCACAGGGGAACTGGCAGCAACAATAAATCTGCTTCAGGATGAGAAATCAGCTGGGATCCTTGCAAAGGGACGGATCATTCTGAAGAGGCTTGGCGGCTCTTAAGAAAACCTGCCAATTGGATCCGAAAATATTCGGAACAAATAATGCGAATATTTTCGCAACTGACTATGCCCTGCAACATTCCATGGAAATTGTGTAATTTTGCGTTTTCTTAAAACTCAGTTAATGCTTATTGCAGATACATCGGGCCAGCTGTGCCCCGCTCCGCTGATTGCCACAAAAAGAGCCCTCAGGGAAACAGCCGTTGGCGAAAGCTTTCAGGTAATTACCGACAACCGTACTTCATTCAGCAATATCTCAAGGTTCCTCAGTGATAACAAGGTTGGCTTCTCCTTTACTGAATCGGACGGGATCTGGACTCTGACAGTGAAAAAGACAGGTTCAACCGGAGAAACTACCGATCCGTCGGAATACTGTACAACGGATATACCGCATTTTTCTAAAGGCAGTTATATGGTTGTTTTTTCTTCTGATAAAATGGGAGAAGGAGACGATGTTCTCGGCAGTCTTCTTATGAATAATTTCGTACGGGCAATCAAGGAACTTGATCTTCTTCCCGATAAAATGGTGTTTTATAATTCAGGAGTTCACCTGGTCAGCGATAGGTCACCGATTGGCGGCCAACTGAGGGAGCTTGAAAAAATGGGAGTGACCCTCCTTGTTTGTGAAACATGCGCAAAGCATTATTCAATAGTTGAACACATTTCGGCAGGCATCCTGAGCAATATGTTCGAGATCGCCCAGGTAATGTCATCAGCAGGCAATATAATAAAACCATGACAGTTGATCTGCTCGATTTTTCCGAATCCGGGGGATGCTCAGCAAAGATATCCCCTAAACTGCTTGAAGAATTCCTTCAGTATCTTCCGTTTACTCCTGATCCCAATATCCTGGTGGGCATCGATACTCACGACGATGCAGGCGTCTACAGGGTAAATGACGACCTGGCTCTTGTTTTCACGACCGACTTTTTCCCGCCGGTCTGCAGCGATCCCTACGAATTCGGACAGATAGCCGCGGCCAACTCCATCAGCGATGTTTATGCAATGGGCGCAACACCGGTTATTGCATTGAACTTAATGATGTTTCCTTCCGCCAGACTTCCTCTCGAAGCTTACGCCTCAATCCTCCGGGGAGGCTCTGATAAGGCTGCTGAAGCTGGAATGAGGATAATAGGGGGACATACAATCGATGATAATATTCCAAAATATGGTCTGGCAGTTATCGGATATGTCCATCCCAAAAGGATAATCACCAACTCTGCTGCCGAATCCGGTGATCTGCTTATACTTACCAAACCCATCGGGACAGGCGTGATTCTTGCCGGCCAGAAGTTGAAAATGGCGGCGGATGAGGATATATCGGAGGCAAAGACGCTCATGAAAAGTCTCAATGCCGCTGCCGCCGGTGTTATGCAGAAGTTCGAAGTCAAGACTGCTACCGACGTTACAGGTTTCGGCCTGGCGGGCCATGCCCTCAAGATGGCAAGGGCAGGAAATGTTACCATCGAAATCAACCTGGAAGCCCTGCCGCTGATCGGCGGTGCCTACAGGCTTGCTGACGAGGGATGTATTCCCGGGGCTGCCTTCCGGAACCTCGATTTTGTCGAGGACGAAACATTTTTTTCGGACCATCTGGATTATAACCTGAAAATGCTGTCGATGGATGCCCAGACATCCGGGGGTATACTGATGAGTGTCAGGGAGAACAAGGCAGAAGATGTCGTTGCGGCCCTCAGGGAAGAAGGGATGGCGGCTTCGGTAATCATAGGAAGAGTTGTGGAAAAGGAAGAAAAGCATCTGCGTCTTCTGAATCAAAATGTAACAATATCGTAACATCAAAAAGATTATTTTTCACGGGGAGTTACTAATTTCGAACTGTCAAACCTGGAATTTTGATAATTTATAACTCATTGGAAATAAGCTATAAACCCGTATTCTTAATTTCATCCTAAACCATATTACCCGGTCCTTTATGACATTTCTGATCTTTATAATCGTTATTGTTCTAATCTTTGACTTTATAAACGGATTTCACGATTCGGCCAACTCGATAGCCACTGTAGTATCTACAAAAGTGCTTTCACCCTTAGCAGCTGTAACCCTTGCTGCCACCTTCAACTTCGTCGCCTTTCTTATTTTTCCGTTGAAGGTTGCAAAGACAATAGGATCGGGAGTGATCGATACGGAAATAGTCACACTTGAACTCATCGCGGCAGCAGTGATTGCTGCAATTATCTGGAACCTTATTACATGGTGGCTGGGACTTCCCTCCAGTTCTTCCCATACGCTTGTAGGCGGACTGGTTGGCGCTGCAATAGCCGGCAGCGGATTTGGATCAGTCGTCTATTCGGGAGTACTCAAAATCGGGGCTTTCATAGTCATAGCACCTGTGCTTGGGATGCTCATGTCTTATCTGATAACAATAATCGTTCTTCACATCGTTCAGAAACGACCTCCCTTCGGAGTCGACAAGCACTTCAGACGGCTTCAGCTTCTTTCTGCCTCGGCTTTCAGCCTCGGACACGGAGGCAATGATGCACAGAAATCAATGGGTATAATCTGGGTGGCGCTTTATGCCATGGGTAAGGTCCCGCTAGACTCTGATCCTGCCCTGTGGATAGTACTGTCCTGTCATGCTGCCATAGCACTGGGCACCCTGTTCGGAGGATGGAGGATTGTTAAAACCATGGGACAGAAAATTACAAAACTAAAACCTTTTGAAGGTTTCTGCGCTGAAACGGCGGGCGCTGCAACTCTCTTCATGGCGACAACGCTCGGGATACCGGTAAGCACAACACACACAATAACAGGGGCGATAATCGGGGTGGGAGCCACAAAAAGAGCCTCTGCCGTAAAATGGGGAGTGACTACAAAAATATTCTGGGCCTGGATACTGACAATACCAGTATCGGCTATCATAGGAGCTTTGATTTTATTTTTCATAAAAGTGATTGCCTGATCAGGACTAAAGCCTGACGAATCTGCCTGGAACCCATGTTGCGGTTTCTTGGTTAAACCGCTGTCGCGGTTTTTCCGTTTAACCGCCGCTGCGGTTCCTTACACATATGGTACAGGAAGTTTTTTGTAACCAAAATGTAACAATCTTTTATTCGGAATACGGACATTATTAAAGAAAGCGGAAGTACTTTTACGTTATCGGCTTAATTCATCGTGCACAAAGTTAAGGCACATTGAATCAGTTAGTTCTAAAATATCATACAATGACCAAAGATAGTATTATCAAAGCTTTCACTCCTAAATACCACGCACTTTACCCTATGTTCGAAAAGAGCTCGGATAACCTTATAAAGGCAACCGGCAGACTGAAGGTTCTGTTTAATACAAAAGATCTTTCAGAGCGTAAGGCAATCATCATCGAAATAGGGAAACTTGAAAAGGAGGGAAACCGGATAGCAGGTGAAATGTACTCCATGGTTAATTCTCTTATCATAAATCCATTTGACAGGGAAGATGTAAATAAACTTTTCAACAGGCTGGACGAACTTCTCCATCACATCAACCAGATTGGCAAAATGACAGGATTGATGAAAATCAGTGTGTTTGTCCCGGTTTTCAATGATCTTTCCGGAATAGTAACTGAAGCATCCTGCGAAATTGCTTCGAACCTTAAGCTGCTTAAGAATATCAATAGCTCAAAAAACAAAATTGCTGAAGGGTGCAAGGCAATCAACCAGCTTGAGAAAAAGGCCGAGGAGGTGTTCTATGACGGCGTGGACAGACTTTTTACTTCTCCCAATGGCGATATGGTCCATCTTGCCATGAGAAAAAAGGTCATGGAAACCTTCCTTAAATGCTTCGACGAGATAACAGGAATATCGGAGTCAATCAGAACCATTCTGATAAAAGCCTCCTGAATCAGGGATTTCCAGGATATTTTCCGCAGTTATTTCGGAAGGGAAAACAGAAACTCAGTACCGCCCCCAGCACGATTACGCACAAGGATGTCGCCCCTGTGCAGCAATATCGCGTTTTTGACTATCGCCAGACCCAGACCGGTACCGCCGCTCTTCCTTGACCTTCCTGAATCAACCCGGTAAAACCTCTCAAAGACCCGGTTTATGTGTTCCTGCGGAATGCCTACTCCGTCATCAGAGAAGGAAAAATGATAGTGCCTCTTGTCTTCGTTGTAAATCAGAATCCTTATAGTGGTATTATCGCCTGCATAGTTGATAGCATTCTCCACAAGATTCTGAAAGACCGACATTATAAGCGACTTGTTGCCTTTTACAGTAACTTCATTGTCGATTTCTATCTCGACTTTCATATTCCTCGCTTCAATCGCCGATTTGAAATTGTCGCGTACCTCCCTGATCACCTTCTTTAACCTGATCTTTTCAGGTGTGAATGAGGCTCCGGCTTCCTCAATCCTGTTCAGTACCGATATGTCATTTATGAGGCCGGTCAGCCTGTCTGTCTGCGCAAGCGCTTTCTCGAGAAAGTAATTCTTTTTCTTTGGTTCGATTTCCGGACCGGCAATAAGTGTTTCAATATAGCCCTTTATCGAAGAGACGGGAGTTTTGAGCTCATGGGCAATATTCGATGTCATCTGCTGTTTGATGAGCTTGCTCTTACCGAGCCTGGTGATATCGGTGAGGATTACCTCGAAACTTTTGTCAAGGAAAATAACGCACTGGATGCTGAAGAACCTTCCGTCGCGTGTAATCTGATACTCCATTTTGGGGAGATCAGCCGGACTTATGTCAGTACCGGAATGCTGAGTTATGAAATCACTAACAGGTGCAAATTCTGCAATATCAAAGAAGTTGGAGGAGAAGATCTTCAGGTCCCCCGAAATCAGGTTCATATGATGAATGAAATGATTATTGCTGAAGATGATATCCCTTTCATTCGAAAAAATTGCAACACCTTCATTCAAGGCATTCAGATGGTTGAAGAATTTGCCCTTTTCAATCAGGAGATCGTTTTTAGCGGCAAGAAGGTTGTTGTAAATTCCCAGTATCTCGGAACCAATTACTCCAAGTTCATTTTTAGGGAAGTCCGAAACAAATGGCTCATCATTCTTAAGGCTGAATGTAAAATCCTGCAGCCGGGTTACCGACTCGCCAAACCTTTTGGTTACGAGCAGCAGTATTCCGCCGATCACAATAAAACATCCGATCACGATAAGAAGAAAACTCATGTTTGCCTTCATGAACCTGGAGATGCTGACATCGTAAACCAGAGCTGATCTTATGAAATATTCGCCATAGAACTTTGAGTAGTAATAGAATTTCTGACCTGTGCTTTCCGATTTCCTGATATCTGTCCCAAACTCCGATTCAAGCGACTCTGCTATTTCTTTCCTGGTAAGGTGATTCTGCATCTTCGACCAGTCATCGACGAAACTGTCGTATAGGACTTCGCCGGATTTGCCTATTACTGTCAGTCTTAAGTTGCTGTGCGGAAAAAGACGGTTAAGAGAATCGATAAGGGTGTATTTGCCCGACCGGTAAATAGAATTGATGTTTATATAATTGTCTGTGATCCTGGTAATATTCAGCAACTCATCATTAAGTGTTGCCACTTTGTATTGCTTTTCCCTGTTGTAGAGATAAGCAATGATGAGCATGGCTATTACAAGGAAGACCGCCGAATAGAAGATCAGAAGAGTGTTCCTGAATGTATTTCTTTTCCTTGGCATGCCTGAGAATTATCAGAACTCAAAATAGTATCCGTAACCGGTTTTGTTCTTCAGATTCTGCCCAAAGTGTCCCAGTTTGGTTCTTAGCCTGGTGATATTTACATCAACCGTTCTCTCGGTTACAATAATATCTTTTCCCCAGACGCTGTTCAGAATCTCATCTCTGGAAAAAACCCTGGTCTGGTTTTCGAGCAGTAGCTTTAGTATCTCGAATTCCTTTTTGGTCAGCTCAATCTTTTCATTGTTGATTATTAGTCTTTTCCTTACAGTATCGAGCTCGATATCCCCGAACTTCATTATCGAGGCATGTTTCGCCCTGTCGCTCCTGGCACGCTTGAGCACTGCCTTTACCCTTGCTGTCAATTCGTTGATTGAAAAAGGTTTTGCTATGTAATCATCAGCTCCCAGACTGAAGCCGGTAAGAATATCATTTTCCGTATCCTTGGCAGTAAGGAAAATTATCGGAACATTGACTGCCATTTCTTTCCTTACCTTGTCGGCAAGCCTGAATCCCGACATAGGCCCCATCATCACATCGAGGAGTATCAAATCGTAGCTGACGAGAGGCATTTTCAGGGCATCCTCTGCCGAGTGCACCACCTCTGTTATGTATCCGTCATTTCCAAGATTGTACTGAAGAATTTCACAAAGATCCTCTTCATCGTCGACAATCAGTATTCGTTTGTTTCGGGTGTCCATTTGAAGGATAATTTGGGTTCTCTCCTGGAATTATGCAATGGTATAAAAGTAGTAAAATAGATGATATGCTGCCTTGAGAAATGCCCGCCAAATCCGGTAGCTTCGGTTTAGCGGGCAATATAACCAATCATGCGTCAGTACACCAGCCTAAAACAGTGAATAACTAAGTTTCAGGTGGCAGGTTATCCCGGGATCCAGTTTGGTGAAAAACTGGTCGGTCGGATTGAAGGATTTGAATACCGATTCTTTTTTGTCGTTAAGAAGATTGTCGATCTTAAGTTCCAGCTGCATCTTTTTTTCTCTTCCAAGCTTCCTTGATGCGGTGAAATTAAGATTGTGGAAAGGCAATGTATAAATATCAGGTCTGTCGGCAATGCCCACATACTGCAGTGTTTTGCCCTGTACGTTGTAGAAGATGCCGGCTTCAAAACCCGACCAGAATGATCTTTCGCCGCCGGCGTAGGAGATACCGCTGTTAATAATCCAGGGAGACTGACCTGCCATTTCGCGCACCCTGCTTATCTTCTGTCCCG
>JAVEXG010000115.1:0-11406 GCA_034004115.1 Bacteroidales bacterium
TATCTTTCAGGGATGATGCGGGAAGGTAAAGGGTTACAGTTGTGTTGGCCGGAACCGTTGCTTCATAAGTAAGCTTCCCGTTTTCCTTTTTCCAGGAGCTGCTGATCCTCCCGTACATCGAATCGTAGTATCCGCCGGCCCATATCATTCCGCCTGTGGGATCGGGACGGGGCTGAAGTATGAACCTTCTGAATGCGGGCTCATCCCTTTGAATGCCCAGCGAATAGGCCATCATCCACTGGCCCACAGCACCGAAGGAGTAGTGGTTGAAAGAGTTCATGCTGTTGTTGCCGCCGAAACCGTTCTCAACCGTGTACCCGTTCAGCCGCTCCCATATTGTGGTCGCCCCCTGATCAATTGAGTATAGCCACGACGGATATTTGTCGTTTTGCAGAAGCCGGTAAGCCAGTTCGTCAAGTCCGTTATCCGACAGCGCTTTGCTTATCCAGGCCGTCCCTATGAATCCGGTCATGAGAGAATAACCTGGACGCATCACACCTTCATCATCGGGATTCTCACGTTCTACTGCTTCTTTCAGATTCCTTATCATGAAAGGCCTGTTTTCTTCATTGAACAGGTTCATGCCCAAACCTACGGCATAGGCGGTCTGGACATCAGCAAGCCTGAACTCGGGGGCAGGAGCGGGCTGAGGGCCGAATCCTCTTCCTCCTCCGATAAGCCCGACCGTTTTCTTGCCGGCATTTACAAAGGTCTTATTGAAGAATTCCTTCCTCTGTTCATAACGGATTTTGTATTTCTCTGATTCACCAGGTTTGCCGAGAAGAGCGGCTGCTTCAGACATGATATGCAGATCGTATGCATGATACGCAGTTGTAAGATAAGCCGAACCGAGCTGATTATTCTGAGGACCCAGCCAGTCGCCCAGCTGGCCGTCGCGGGTCAGCCCTGTTTCAGGATCGATTGTTGTTTCGAGATAATCCATGTACTTTACCATCGCCGGATAATGCTCCCGGAGCAAATCGATATCACCGTACTGCTGAGAAGCTTGCCACGGCACCACAATCCCTGCACTTCCCCACAGTACTCCTCCGAATCCGCCACCCACAGGGGCAACATCGGTGAAACGGCCGGCCGCCGACTGAACATCTCTCATGGCAATCAGATGCCTCCTCAGGAACTGCCCCGCATTTGAAATATAGGTAGCTGAGTGCGCAAAGACATTAATATCGCCCGACCATCCCATCCGTTCATTACGCTGCGGACAATCGGTCGGTATTGTGAGAAAATTGTCAATATTCGACCATACCAGGTTTGACCATAACTGGTTTACCTTCGGATTTGATGTTTCATAAGAGGCAGTCAGTGCCCTCACCGAGCTTATGGCTACACTCTGAACTGCCTCCAGGGGCAGGGGCCGGTCGATTCCGCTTATCTCAATATACTGGAAACCGTGCGAGGTGAACCTCGGCTGGTAAACCTGAGAACCGTCCTTCATTATGTAAATGTCCTGGCTTAGGGCCGCCCTGTAGTTCTCGGTCATAATCATTCCAACATTATTTCCCGATTCCTCAAGATCGGGATAGAGCATCTCCGAAAATCTCAGCGTCACTATATTTCCTGCCTTGCCTCCGGCCATTGTTATTCTCGGCACTCCAACAATATTCTGACCCATGTTGTACACAAAAACGCCCTTACGCACTTCCTTTACACTCTCTGCGCTTATAACCCTGTAAATCCCCGCATTGTTGCCAATCTGTCCCGTTAGTGTAAGTTTATCATAAGCGAAGCTTGTAACTGTTCCGTCTCTTTCAGTTGTAGTTCCTTCGAACGAAGTTCCCTTAAGAGGAACTGCCACTGCTTTTTTCCATTTGCTGTCGTTGTAACCTGCCTCTGTCCAGCCCGCTGTCTCATCTTCCCGGGTGGCGTCGTATGCTTCACCCATATCGAGGCTTCCGTATATCAGCGGTCCGCCGCTGAAGTATTTCCAGTCGCTGTTGTTGGTGGTCACTACCGACCGGGTGCCGTCGCTGTAGGTTATTACGAGCTTTGCAAGAAGCGATTGCCTGTCGCCGAAATGATTCCAGATGCTTCCGAAACTCAGAAGCCCGCTCCACCAGCCTTCTCCGAGCATTACACCAATAGTGTTCGGTCCCTTGCCTAAAAGTGAGGTGACATCGTAGGTTTGATACAGATGGGTTATGTTGTACTGAGTCAGCCCGGGATTATAATAATCGTCACTTACTCTTTTGCCGTTGATGAAGGCTTCATAGATTCCCCTTGCAGTTATATACAGCCGGGCATCTCTCACTGTCCTGTCGCCGGTGCTGAATCCGGTCCTGAGCATTGGCGCAGAGTTGCGGCTGGGATCAGCAGTGATTATAACTCCCTGTTCTCCTCCGTCAATTATATATTTGCCGCCGGATATTTTCAATCCCGAAGCCTGACCGGATGCAAACCCGGCGTAGATTCCGCTGTATTCTCTTTCCGAAAGGTCCTCTGAAAAGAGCAATGCATTGGGCAGCCTGTTGTTTCTTACTTTCACTCCGGAGAAGGATGCCTTCTGGCCGGGGCCGGCTGAAAATCCTATGTCGCACAGCATTCCGAAGGGGATATAATTGCCGCCGCTTCCTGCAGGATTGAGATTGACTGACGCTCCTCCCTGGCGGCGCATGAAGCCCGGTCTTGATCCGGCGTCCTGTGCAAGGGCGGCTTCTGCCGGGGATACATGAATGAATGAATCAGAGCCGTCAAGTGTGAGCGACACCTGCCCGAATACGCCTGAGAATCCTATTGTGTGCCCGAGGTTCTTGTTTTCAGGGTTGATGAATTCCTTTTTTACTTTAAATGTACTGAAAGGCCTTCCGGGGGTGTCGGATGGACTGTAACCTGCCCTGTAGACATTAATTTTTGCCATTCCGCTGTCCGATTCGCTTACACCGGAAATGTCAAGCTCGATCTTAATGTAGCTTTCATTTATTTTATTCTCAAGCTGAAAGATGTTCTTGTTTTTATCCAAAAGCCTTGAATCGTTGGCTCCGAATATAAATGCTGCTCTCATGCTTCCGGGCTCAATGGCAACGGTGAATTCCGCATTGAAGATAACAAGGTAGGGTGAATAAAGAACAAGGTCCTCATCCCCGCCTCCGATCCATTGAGCACCTTCCCAGGCCCTGAGGCTGCCGTCCATCAGTCCCGTCTCAAACCACGATGATGCAGTTGATGTCTTTGATTTCTGGTCCCAGACCGTTACATCCCATGTGTAACGGGTTGATGGTTTCAGCGGAGAACCTGCATAGACGATTCCTGCCGAATTGCCGCCGGGAGTTTTCCCAGAATCCCAGGTGATATTACCGGCCGGATCCTTGACAACTATGTGGTAAGCGGTCTGTATGAGGTTCCTCTCTCCGGGCGCTGAACTCATCTGCCAGCCGAACCTCGGAGCCTTAACATCAATCCCCATGGGAGTTGCTGAATATTCCGCAGTAAGCTTGTCAACCCCCGCCCCGGAGATGGACGAAAAGCCTGCCATTACAGTTAATGCCAGAAGTGTGAAGATTGATTTTCTGAATTTTATATACATGATATTACGGGTTAGGTACAAAATGATGCTATAGGGGTCAAGTTTATTTTAACCGCGATAAGATACAAAGAAAAGAATAAAGAAGTTCTCGCAGATAAGCGCAGATAAAACCGCATTTTTAAAGACCGCACGCCGCGTACCACATACCGCGCACCGCATACCGCAAACCGCTGCAAAAACACACGAATTTTTATCGAATAACAATATCTCAGTTATCGTTTATCGACAAATATTTTACCCAAAACGATATGATTATTTGCCCTTAGCTCTGCGCCCTTCGCCCTGCGCCCCTTGCCCCTTGCCCCTTGCCCTTCGCCCTTCACAGTCCCATCTCCCTAATCGCCTTCCTGATCACCCCGGCCGAATGTTTCAGCTTTTCCAGCTCTTCCTGCGGCAGATGAGCCGGGACTATCCTTTCAACTCCACGGCCTGAAACGATTGATGGAATGCTGAGAGAGAGATCCTTAAGTCCGTACTCGCCATCGGGAACGACGGAAACGGAAAGAATGCTGTTCTGGTTTCGCAGGATGGATGTAGTTATTCTTACAAGGGCCAGACCGACTGCAAAATAAGTGGAACCCTTTGCATCAATTATATGATATGCCGAATCGCGCACCTGTTTTTCTATCCGGGTCTTTTGTCCTATCCAACCTTCGCACTTGTTGCAGTAGGGGCAGTAATCGGATATCGAAATGCCTCCCACATGCGTCATCGACCAGGCAACGAACTCGCTGTCGCCGTGCTCACCAAGAACATATGCATGAACACTGTGCGAATCCACTCCGCAGTGCTGGCTTATAAAGTGCTTCAGCCTCGCGCTGTCGAGTACTGTGCCGGAGCCCATCACCCTGTGTGAGGGCCACCCGGAAGATCTGTAAGCAACATAGGTCATCACATCGACAGGATTTGTGACTATAAGCATCACCCCGCTGCATCCGCCTGAAGCGACCTTTTCGGCAATGCTTCCCACAATACCGGCGTTCTTCTGAAGGAGCTGAAGGCGTGTTTCCCCCGGCTTCTGGGCTGCTCCTGCGGTGATTACAACAAGGCTGGCATCGGCATAGTCATCATCAGTTCCTTCCTTTATCGTTACAGTCGGAAAAAACGGCTGCCCGTGAACCAGGTCAAGGACCTGACCCCTGAGTAATTCCTCATTCCTGTCGATAAGCACTATCTCCTCGGCAACGCCGCTCTGGGCCAGGGCATAGGCATAGGTTGCCCCAACCGAGCCGGCTCCGGCTATTACTACTTTCCGTTTGTGAATTTTATTATCCAATGGGTTAATTTTTTATAATTAGATCAAGTTGCTTGTTGCTGGTTACTTGTTGCTGGTTGGTTTTAGGCCTTTAAATGTCTCTAAGTCCCTTTGTCCCTCAGTCTCTCAGTCTCTTCGTCTTCCTCACGCCTCTGCTTGTTTACCCCCTGCCCCCTAAAGGGGGTTCTGTCAATCATTGTATAAACACTTCGTTAACAGAGTGTTTCATGCCAAACGTCTCTAAGTCCCTTCGTCTCTAAGTCCCTTCGTCTCTCAGTCTCTTCGTCTCTCTGTCTCTTCGTCTTCCTCACGCCTCACACCTCACACCTCACGCCCTCACGCCTATTCTTAAAGCACCTTCGTTGCCGTTTCCGGTCTTGGTGCCTTGATAACAAGTATCCGTGCATTCTGTTTTCCTTCATTGCTTATATGGTGCACTATGTTGGCAGGGCTCTCTATCAGCGTGTCCCTGTCAAATGCAACTGATTCTCCCCCGATATGAATCGTGGGATTCCCCTCAAGAACATAAAAAGTGACGTCAACCGGAGTTTTGTGAGGTTTCAGCGTCTCTCCGGGCTTAAGCTCAATGTGATTGATCTGAGCCGACGGGTCATTGTAAATCTGCCTTACATCGACCTTGTGGGGAGTGTCTTTCACTTTAGCTGATTTTACTTTCCTTGAAATCATAATAGTTTGAAATTTAGCTGAATATATGAATTATTTTGTTACTGGGAACTGTTTCCTTATAATTTTATTTTCAACTGTAAAGATAGTAAAATATAAATAATAGAAGATCATTATATCTTTTAATATGGATGTTGACCGGATTACGCCAACGGGATGGGGGCCCCTTGTCCTGAATTCGGCAGATGCAAAACGGATTCTTTGAGGATGCACTGGTAGTTGAGGGAGATCTGGCATCCTTTAGTATATGATTACAACATTTGATAAATCTCATTTTTGTCAAAAATCCCTCCTTTACAGGAAATTTAACTTCTTTTTACATAATACCCGGGGGTGTTTTTGAGTTAGAGTATTAAAGAATAAAATTATATTTATCCCCGAAACAAACCGAATCACCGGATGCCAGTGAAATTTGCAAGTCTTATCTTACTGATGATGTGCCTTCTCCTGCTACCGGGAGCTAGTGTTCCGGATGCCGGCAAGGAGACTGTTTCGACCGCATCGGCAAGCGCCGGGATAGAGAGGTTCTGCCTGGAGTTGTATAATAATATCCGGGGTGATGAGTCAAAGCCGGACTATGAGGTTCTCAGGAAAGCCATCACCGGTTTCTTCAACCTTGAATCGGATAACAGGATCAAAAAAAACATCCTCACAATAATCGACTTCTCGCTTTCTTCAAAGCTCGACCGCATGTGGATCATCGACCTGAACAGGCAGGAAGTGATTCATTCAAGCCTTTGCGCACATGGCCGTAACAGCGGTGACGAGTTTGCCCGAAGTTTCTCAAACACTCCTTCATCATACAAGAGCAGCCTGGGTTTTTATGTAACGGGCGAAACCTATACCGGGAAGCACGGCCTGTCTCTGCTTCTCGACGGGGCTGAACCCGGAGTAAACGACAAGGCAAGGGAAAGAGCTATCGTGATGCATGGAGCCGATTATGTAAGCAGGGACTTCATCAGCCGTAATGGCAGGCTCGGACGGAGCTTCGGCTGCCCTTCAATACCGATGGAAGACCATGAGAATATCATAAACATGCTGTCGGGACAATCATGCCTCTATATCCACTTCCCTGATGCCGGGTACCTTAAGAGTTCCTCTTTGCTGATCGACGAGACTGCTGCAGGAGGGATGTCGAAATTTTTTTATGAGTCGCTTACCGGTAGTCTTTCTTCAGTGTTCTGATCAGCTGCCTGTCGCGGTTGTAAATATCCTTACCAAAATATGCCGTTCCGTCGTTGTCAGCCCAGGCTGTGAAATACAGAATGTGTACGGGAACCGGTTCTTTCAGTACGATGGTACGGGTCCGGCCGTTGTCGATCTCCTCATCAAGCCTTCCCGTGTTCCAGTCGGGATCATCCTTCAGAAGAAAACGGGCAAAATCGCGGACATTGTTTATCCTGATGCATCCTGAGCTGAAAGGCCTGATGCTCTTGCTAAACTGCCAGTGCGACGGTGTGTCGTGAATATAAACATCATACTGATTCGGGAACATGAATTTTATCTCACCAAGGGGATTGCCCTTGCCGGGCTCCTGCTTTATCATATAGGGGAACCTGTTTGCGGAAACCTGCTGCCAGTCGATCGATGAAGGATCCACAACAGATCCGTCACGAGCCACTATCTTCATTTTTTTCCTTTGCAGATAGCTTGAATCCTTCATAAGGTCGGGAATCACATCCTGCTTCAGTATCTGCGGAGGAACTGTCCAGTCGGGATTAACTACAAGATATTTCATCATCGAGCTGAAAACGGGAGTCTGCCTCTTGCTGGTACCCACGATTGCCTTGGCTGTGAAAGTCTGTTCTCCGTTCTCGATAAACCTCATGCTATAATCAGCGGCATTCACCATCACGTAACGGTCGCCCAGGTCGTCACTCACCCATCTCCAGCGTTCGAGGTTGGCAGTGATGACACTGATCCTTTCGGATACAGGTATATTCAATGCTTCAACAGTCGACTTCCCGACCACTCCATCAGCTTCCAGGCCGTTTCTCTGCTGAAAGACAACTACCTGATCGTGGAGGATCTGGTCGAACATTTCCTCATCTTCCGGATCAAATCCGATCGGTCCCTGGGTCATGGCGAGCCTAAGCCTCAGGGATGCCACATCGGGATGCCTCATGCCCTTCTCGATCTTTGGCAGGCTGGTGGTGAAAGTTCCCCATCCTCCGGCTGATTCGATCTGACGATAATGCGACAGGGCTTTTTTAAGGTTCAGGTATTCGCGGTGTCCGGGAGTCAGATTACGGATTGCTGTTAATATATCGGTGGTATTAAGGGTGCTGTCGAGATAGCTTTCCCATCCTTCGGCGGTCATTCTTCGAAGCGCTTTCCACTGGGGATCAATCGACTCGGGCGAGGTCTTTCCTGAAGCAAGATGCGACGACAGACGGATAAAAGCCTCATTGAGGAGGTTTTCCATTCCGGCGATGTCATCATAAGAGGGCTTCTGCGATGCAATGATCTTTTCAGCCATCCTTTCAATCTCAGTTATATTATAATCATCAGGATCGAGGCCATCTTCCGGTGAATTGTAAATGGCGCTGATCATCTGCACCATCTTGTCGCTGTTGTCCCATCTGGGAGAAAGGAAACCTTCACCTTTTTCATGAAGGCGTGAAATGAAACCGGCATTTACCGATACCACACCGGCATCCGGGTTAACAGGGACGCTGGTTGCTGAAGCCATGTCAGCCGAATCGCCCGGGGAGTCAACTGATACCCTGCCGGGAGTGGAGCTGGTGAACAGCACGATCAACAATGCTGTTATCAGACCTGAAATAAGATGTGTTATTCTTGAAATTTCCATGATTCCGTTATCCCATTTACCCTAAAAGTAAAACAATTAACATGCCATCATGTTCGGAAAAGTCCGTATTATGATGAACCGTTTTTAAAGAAGGACAAATGATTGGTTTATTTTGACAAGACTAATGGGAACAGTCGTGCAGTCGTGCAAGTCTTGAACGCCTTCATGCCGTTACGCCGTTACGCCGTTACGCCGTTACGCCGTTACGCCGTTACGCCTTAAAACACTACCTCAAAATCGTAATTGCCTGATTTAAGCAGAATTTTCAGGCCGCCGTCTTCTTTTTCCACACCTGCCACCGATGATGATTCGGCCACATCCTTTCCGCCTGTGAGAACATTCTCTGACTTAAGGTAAAGAGTGGCTGTGCTGTTTGCCGGGATTGAAACATGATATTTAACCCGGTCTTCTGATCTCTGCCATTCAGAAACTATTTTCCCGTAAGGACCGTCATGCTCTGCACCGAAGCTGTTCAGCCCTTCAACGAATCCGGGTCTGAGGATCACGTTCTTGAAACCGGGAGCCGTCTCGTCGGGGAAGATGCCTCCAAGAGCCTTGTAGTACCATGCATTTATCTCCCCGAACATGATGTGGTTCATCGAGATGTCGCTCTTCGCATCCAGCGGCCAGTTTTCATAGAATGTTGTTGCTCCGTTCACTATCCACCATCCCCATGACGGAAAATCTTCCTGCGAGGCAACCTTGTAGGCAAGATCAGCATAGCCGTTAGCACTGAGGGCATTCAGCAACGTCTTGGTGCCGAGCAGTCCTACGTCGATGTGCTCATTGTCGGCTATAACTCTCTTTGCAAGGTGTTCTGCAGTCGCAGGTATTAATTCTTCCGGCACCAGTCCCCAGTACAGCGGAACGCTGAGTTCAGTCTGCAGGCCTTTGCTGTAAATTCCTGTCGATGAGTCGAGAAACTTCTTGTTAAAGGCATCCTTTATCTTTTTGGACAGAAGGGTGTACTTTTCAGCATCGTCATCCTTTCCAAATAACCCGGCTGCCTTTGCCATGATCACCACATCCGCATAGTACCACGCCGTGGAAGTAAGCTCCTTCGGTGTAACCGATTTAACCGGCACCCAGTCGCCAAGACCCCAGTCGGTGATCCCTTCCGGGCTCCTCGAGTCAATCTGGTCAACATAGCGTTTTATGTTGTCATAACAATCTTCCAGAAGCCTCGAGTCGCCGTAGAAGAGGTAAATATTCCATGGTATAATTGCAATTGTGCTGGTCCAGTCAGGTCCGTTTGCCCAGTGATATCCCCATCCGCTTGTCGGTATAATTGCAGGGAGAACTCCGTTTGAGAGCTGTTCGTCGCGGTGATCGGCAAGCCATTTCTCATAAACCGTGATGCCCTCGAAATTATAGAGGCCGGTCTCTATGTTTATATGGGCATCGCCTGTCCAGCCGTTCTTCTCCCTCTGCGGACAATCGGTCGGGTAACCGAAGAGGTTCGACAGATACGATGTATTTGATGCCATCCATGTAAGGTTGAGGGTATTGTTGGAGGAGTTTATCTTTCCGGCCGGAGGGACGTCACTGTGCATAAAGTAAGCTGTAAGGCTTTCCAGACCAAGTTCAACAGGTTTGTCCGATACTACTTCAACAAACTGGAAGCCCTTGTAATTGAACCGTGGCATGAATTCGTCCTCCTTTTTTCCGCTCAGGATTACAATGTCGGTCTGGAACGGATCGCTGTCGTCGGTCGGACGGAAATGGACATCTATGTTCGACTGATCAGCGTGTCCGTCGGATCCGGTTCTTTCGGCATGGATGAGCCTTACCCTGGTGCCTGCCTCTCCTTTGACCCTGATTTCCGTAACACCTGATATGTTACGGCCAAAATCGAACAGGTAGTTCCTGCTGCTGAATTTAGTCATTTTGACTGCTGGTATCTTTTCAACATTGCGCACCGGATGGAGTACCTGTGCGGTTATGTTGTTCGAGGGCGCGCCAGTGTTGAGAGGACTTTCCCATTTTGAATCGTCAAAACCGGGAGTGTCCCATCCGGGCTGTTCAAGACGGGCATCGTAGTGTTCTGCTGTGTAGATGCTGTTAAAAATAACAGGAGAGAGCGATGTCTTCCAGTCCGGGCCGGTGCCGATCACCTCTTCGCTGCCATCTTCGTATGTGATCCTCAGGTCCATGCAGAATTTCGGCCGGGCCCGCCATGGCGCCTTGTCGAAATACCAGACTGCTGTCGACTGATGGTTATACCATCCGTTTCCGAGAATAACCCCGATGACGTTTACTCCCTGCATCAGCTTCCGGGTAACATCGTAAGTGACATAGAGAGTCCGGCGGTCGAAACGGGTGTACATCGGATCGAGCCGGTGATCGCCTGCCTTTTCCCCGTTGATGCTCAGCTCATATAATCCGGCTGCGGCTATATATGCCCTGGCAGTTTTTACCTTCCTGTCTATGCTGAATTGCTTCCTGAAATACGGCGCAGGTTTGAGGTTGAAATCGTAAGTGTCGGTTATCCAGTGCCCTGTCCAGGCAGCCTTGTTCATAAATCCGGTTTCGAATGAGGCCGGCTCCGGAAGTTCCGTCCAGCTTCCGTCATTAAGCTTCGCTTTAAGGCTCCAGTAATATTTTGTGAAGGGCAGGAGTGAGGGGCCAGGATAAACCACCGGCACCGAAGAACCTTCAGTTAATCCTGATTCCCAAATATCTCCTTCTCCTCCGGCAACCGAAACGGAATCGGTCCCGACAAAGATCATGTAAGCCGTCTGCTCCATGCCCGGTTTCTCAGATGTCATCTGCCAGGTGAACCTGGGTTTCCCGGTATCAATCCCTGTCGGGTTGACAAGGTACTCGCACCTCAGGTTCTGAAGTTTCGTACTTCCAGTTTCACGGGTACAGGATAACAGAATGAGAGGTAAGATGACAGGCCAGATCAGTCTCATGATTCGGGGTTTTTCGGGGTTTGCATTTCAATTATAGGACAATGCAAAATAAGAAAAAATCCGGAAAATGTTCGATCATTTTCCGGATCTGTTCCGGCCGGGTGCTTTTCACAGGGCGCACTTCCGAAGCCCTTTGTAAATGTCCTGACTTGTGACGTCTCGCTAAATTAGTGCGGTTTTATTTTATAACACACTGAAT
>JAVEXG010000116.1:0-11145 GCA_034004115.1 Bacteroidales bacterium
ACTCTCTCCATAAATTCCCCCTCCGGATCATCAACACCATCAACACTACAAGCCCCATGATTGTAAAACCAGAATGCATCGTAAGGCATGTTACTCCGGATAATCTCAAGCGCACTATTAACAAAAGTTTCAAATGATTCTCTGGTTACCGGCCCTCGTCCTCTGCCTCCACCAATCAAGGAAGGAAGCCAGATTGCAGACTGACCCATAACGGAATCCTTACTAAGATAGGCTGGCAAAGAAAGCGTCCTCCCTGTTATAGCCTGTCGGTTGGGCATAAAAACGCTGTTTTCAATCTGTATTCCGGCAATTCCTATACGTGGTTTCTTTTGCTGCGCAGAGGCATCGGTAATAAACAACACTGCCAACAGACAGAAATTCAGGAGCAATAAATTGATCTTCATTTTTTTGATTTGTTTGTTTTATGTAAGTTCACTTATAGTAAAAACGAATAGAAAGAAGATTACCTTCATCAAAAACCCATCAATTGTAACTGCATGAATGTGTTTTGGCGACATAAACCTGGAGGATTTTTTCATGAAGAAAAAATCTTTATATATTTGAATATTAACATATTAACACATTTAAATAATATTGTATTTGATTTACAGTATATTTTGTAATATTAATCAATAACCAGCAACTTAGGTTAAATACTAAGAATCAATAAACCTGCAATTAAGAAGTATTTTATTTCATCCTGTTAATTAATATCTGTTTTATTTCCACAGGTTCGGAAGAAACCTATAATACAACAGGTGCCGCCAGGTTGCCCAGTCGTGGCCGCCATGACCGCCCGTATAATATTCATGTTCAATGTTATGTTTTATCAGAGCTTCGTGGAGAACCAGGCACCTTTGTCCCATAAAACCTGAGGCTTCCTCTGTCCCCTGACCAACAAAAAGGTAATCTACCTTTTCATTCACCTTGGGGTCGTTTAAAAACTGAGCCAGCGAAGTTTCTGCTTCAGTATCACCGGCGCTGAGAATTCCAAAATTTGCAAACAGGTCGAGTGAGCGAAAACCGACAAACATGCTGTGACGGCCTCCCATCGACAAACCTGAGATAGCCCTGCCTTTGGGTGATTGAATTGTGCTGTAAGCTTCATCTACCAGCGGAATTACATGATTTCGCAGCTCCTTTTCAAAGACATCGAAAGTCAGTTCGGTGTGCTTTGGATGATTCCTGTGAATTACCTGGTTATTAGGGATGGCAATGATCATGGGCACAGCTTTTCCCTCGGCCAGCAGGTTGTCCATGATAAAATTAACCCTTCCGTCGAACACCCAGTTGGACGGAAGTTCGCCGCTTCCTCCCAGCAAATACAAAACCGGATATTTCTTATCCGGATTATAACCGGGCGGGGTGTAAACGTAAAGTTCGCGCTCCCCGTTTGTTACTTCCGAGTGGTAAACATGCCTGGTCACGGTTCCGTGGGGGACATTCCGGGCATCGTAATAGGCAGGCCCGTTGCCATGTATAATCAACTCACTGTAAGGAGGCATGGCTGTAAAGGCAGCATAAGTATTGCCCGGGTCGGCAATCTGTACTCCGTCGACATTGAAATGATAGGCGTACATATCGGGTTTAAGGGGTCCGATTGTCAGCGTCCATATGCCGTCTTCTCCTTTTGTGAATGGGAGAGGCTCCCTGCCCAGGTTATTAGCAGTGTAGATTGCACCGGTCGGCAGTACAACCTTTTGTGCATTGGGCGCTTTCAGCCGGAAAGTAACTGTATTGTCGTCGTGTACCTCGGGCGAATTTACAGCAGCGCTGAACGGAATCAGGCCTTCTGTATTCTTTTGCGGATTGTAATCAAGATTTACATTGGCCTGTTGTGCTCTTAATCCAAAGGGCATGATCAGTAGAAATCCAACTATCGAAATCAAATGTTTCATCTGTAGTAAATTATCAATTATTTATTCTTGAATAAAAGTTGGGTAAAAAGATGCAGGCTTTTACGCCATGTCTGAAATTCGTGAGCCGTGCCGGGCGCTTCGTAATACACATTATTTATACCTGCTTTATCCAGAGTCTCGTGGATGGTGCGTCCTGTGGTCGGACCTTCTTTTGATCCCATACTGATGAAGAAAACTTTCACCTGTTTGTTAAATTCATCCGGTTTTGCCAATAAACCCTTATATCCGGTTTCAATACCGGGGAATCCGAATGGGGCACTGAAAATACCAATATTGGCGAACTTGTCAAGATTTGCCTGTGAAATCTGGTAAGTTTGAGTACCTCCAAGTGAAAGACCTGCTATAGCACGATTTTCGCGGTCGCTTAATGTTCTGAAATGTTCATCGATAGCAGGAATAAGGTCGGTTATAATGGTTTCAGTAAATTCGTCCCAGAAATTAGGACCCTGTCCGGGACCGCCCCTGCGGCCAGGGCCCTGACCTTTTGGCTGGGGCAGTATTTTACCGGATTTATCGCGGATCGGTGTCCCAAAACCTCTGGAGATACCGCCATCTTCCATCACCACAATCATTGGTAAGGCTTTGCCTTCTGCAATCAGGTTGTCGAGAATAAAATTTGTGCGGCCCTGATTTGGCCATGCACGCCTGTCTTCACCCATCCCGTGCTGTAAATACAACACCGGATAACGGTTCTTTATATCCTTGTCGTAACCGGGTGGTGTATAGATATAGGCATGGCGGGTTTCGCCGAAGGATAAGGACCAATAGTAGAATGAACGGACCTCACCATGGGGAACATTTTTAATGTCGTAGATATCGACGCCTTTTTCAGGAATTTCCATGCCACTCATAATCCGGCCAGCACCAAAAAAGGACTCACTTGAAGGGTCGGCTACATCCACGCCATTAATTTTAAGTGTGTAATAATGGAAGCCCGGGTCCAGGGGCTTGGTTACGCCTGTCCAGAAACCATCCTCGTCTTTTGTAAGAGGAACATTGCCAAGACTAACTGAAACACTTGTTGCATCAGGGGCACGAAGCCGGAAATGTACCCTGCTTAGAGAGTCGATCCGGGGATAATCAGCGCCTAAAATGTTGGTTGATGCCGGTAAGGTTCCGGCAGGAAAAACGGTTTCCTGTGTAAGCCCGACTGTCCCGATTGACATGAGCAGTAACACTAATAATAGATTTTTCATATTTATTTTCTTTAGGTTATCCGGTAACTATTTTAATCCGCTGTTCTTTATGCGGAAGTAGTCGAACGACACATCAAAAGGCGTGTCTGGTTTTGTTGCATCAGAATCGAACCAGAAGGTGCTTTTCATGTATTGAGTTACGATACCATCGCATACAATTAATCCGGCCCTGATGTCTTTCAGCAACATACCGGCGGTTCCGAGCAACTCGAAAGTTTTCCCGTCAGTTGAATAATAAGCAGTGTAGTTGCTTCCTTTTTTCTCCAGTTTGAGAGTCAGTGCATTGTCGCCAATGACTTCATTTCTGAGGTTGAATGTTGCCAGGGATTTTGCAATACCGTTTTCTTCCATAACCAGATCGATTGTACCGGGTTGCACTCCCCGGGCCCTGGTTGTTTTAATCACTGCCCTGAACATCAGTTTCACAAAATTATCGTCGTCCTGATAAACCAGGATTCCGGCATTTTCGGGCTGAGACGGAGTTCTGGAACAAACCAGCCGGGTTTCAATTGTCCAGTCGTTATTTGCACTTTGCAGCAGGATATTTTTTGCATTGTTTGTAGCCTCCAGAACACCGCCCGTCTCACTTGTAATGGTCAGCGAACCTGTTTTCCGGGTTAAACTGTGGGATGAATGGTTTTCACGAATCCATTCCCACCGGGAGTCAACAGTGCCGCCATTGAATTCATCGCTTACCGATTCGCCATCAAAATTCAGGTAGTAGACATTCTTTTCGAGGGTGATATCGTCAATCAAATGGACTGTAGCAGTTCCCGGGATTGCTTTGGCCTGTTCAATTTCAACAGAAATACCGCTGCCCAAAGCCTCAGCTTTCACTACGGGTATTTTCGAATTGCTTTTCAGCAGGTAACTGTACGCCTTTACATCTTTATCGAAACCCGGTATCTTTTTCCCGTTAATTGTAACTGATCCGGGATTCAGATCGGGCATAACCTTAATCGGGTAACTGTTTGAAACTGTTGTCCCGTCAATTGTAACATAAGCAAAAATCGATGCAACGCCAACTCCTGCAGCTGTTACCCCGCCCTTTTCGTCAACTGTGGCAACCAGCGGATTATTGCTTTTATAAGCAACCTGAGCTTTTGAGATATCGTAGAAGCTATCGTCCGACATGCTTGCCGTAACACTTGTCTGCACAACATTTCCGGGTCTTAAAACCACCCTGTCGCATTCGGCAACAACCGTGGTTAACACAGGGTTGTAGCTGCCGGTCATAAGTGCTTCCACCTGTCCTTTGATGTCTCTTGAAGAAGCACCTATCTCAAAGACATACCTGCCCGGGTCGAAAGTAATTTTTCCTTTTTCTGTATCCCAGAACCAAAGGTCCTGGCAGTTGATATCGATTGATACTGTTTTTATTTGTCCCCGGGGGATGCTCACCCTTTTAAATCCTTTTAACCGTTTTATCGGTCTTTCAAGTGATGCCCGACTGTCGGGTGTTTTTACATAAACCTGAACCACTTCATCTCCGTCGGCCGATCCGGTGTTCTGAACATCAACACTGACTGTAATTTTATCGTTTGGTGTAATGCTGGTCTTACTGATCGCAAAATTGCTGTATTCAAATGTGGTATACGACAAACCAAATCCAAATTCATACGAAACATCTTTGTTGAAATACCAGTAAGTCCGACCGTTGGTACCATCGCCGCGCAAGGTATAATTGTTAAAATCAGGCAGGTCGCTTAACGATTTATGCCAGGTTACATTCAGCTTTCCGCCCGGATTTACATCGCCAAACAGTATTTTCGCCATTGCCGTTCCCTGTGCCTGGCCGTTGTAGCCTGTCCAGATAATACCTGAAATGCCGGGGAGATTTTCAAATTGTTCCACTTCAACCATTCCCATTGTTTGCATCACTAAAATTGTATTGGGATTAACTGCGGCAACCGCTTTTATAAGTTGATTCTGATTGCCCGGCAAAGTGATCGCAAAACGGTCCGATTCCTCCCTGCCTGTGGATTGGTCGGTACCCACAAAAATTAAAGCGGCATCGCAGCTGGCAGCCAGAGCAATTGTCTCATCGTCTATCTCTTTTCCTGCTGCTTCGCGATACACCAGTACAAGGGTTTGCGGACCTGTGATACCCAGCGTGTTAATTTTAACAGATTCAACCCTGGGACGTGCAAAGCCCGGGAATCCTCCGCTTTGCTGAACGCTGCCGATTGTTGCTGATGCCAGCACATTACCGGCAGCAGAGCCTACCCTGACTTCCAGGATGCCGCCATCGGCGGATGTGCTCAGATTGAACCTGATAGAATCGACATTTGCAATATCGATATTGTCATAGGCAGTCCAGTCGCCATCCTTGATACCGCTTATTGCGGTCCTTCCAAATCTGGAAGCTACAATAAGACCGGGAGCTGAAGAAACAAATTTTGTGGCATCGTATTCTTTTAACACCTCACCATTCCGAATAATTGAAAAGGAGTTTACAGTTATAAAGTCAGTATTTCTATCTGTATTTCCGCTGACCATAGATACTATTTCTGTTTTCAGATTATGCTCTTTAATGTAGTTTTGGATACCTTCCAGCGGTGAAATACTAAAATGAGGTTCAACCTGCCCTGAATAATCGCCCAGCTCAACTTTATCGGCCTGTGGTCCCAGTACAGCAATTTTTTTAACGTGAGATATATCAATAGGTAAAGCCTTACTGCCTGTTTTTGCGATTGTACTGTTTTTTAACAGCACGGGTGTTTTGGTTGCAACTTCAAGTGCAAGGTTATTATGGGAAGGGTCATTGATAATGTCTGGCTTAATTCCGGTATATGGAACAATCTCACGGGGATCGAATTCTCCCATTCTCATTCTTATTGTGAACATATTCACAAGCGCCCTGTCAATTTCACCTTCGGTGAGTATCCCCTGCTGTACGGCTTTCAGGGCACTCGACTGGTAAATGCTTCCGCAGTCGGTATCAACGCCAGCCTTGATTCCCAGTGCAGTTGATACTTCGGGACTTTCGGTATAACGATGGCCTCTTAACATATCGTCAATCGCACCGCAGTCGCCGGTCACATAACCATCCAGTCCGTAAGTTTTGCGGGCGATTGTATCAACCAGAAATTTACTTGCCGAAACCGGTATCCCGTTTACGGCGCTGTAGGCTGTCATGATTGCCGGAAGCTTAGCTTCCCTGATCAGGGATCTGTATGGTGCAAGATAAAATTCGCGCATATCGCGGTCGTCCATGTTTGCACTGCCGGAGTGGCGGTTAAACTCGGTATTGTTTGCAAAATAATGTTTTCCGCAGGGGACGGCTTTGAGGTACGTCGGATCGTCGCCCATTAAGCCCCGGATAAAACCCTTTCCGATTTGAGAAACAAGAAAAGGGTCTTCACCGAAAGTTTCGGCAGTTCTTCCCCAGCGCGGGTCACGGGCCGGTTCAATAACAGGCGACCAGTAGGTAAGTGTAAAAATAACGTCGTGATTAAATCCCCGGGCTTCATCGGAAATCACTTTTGTTTCCCGTTGAATCAGCTCCGGGTCCCAGGTTGCACCAACAGCCACGCTGTTAGGGAAAGAGGTTGCCGTCATGCCGCTGTTGTTGTTTCTGCCCATGATTCCGTGCAGCGCTTCGCCCCAGACATCATAATGATTCACCCCCAGACGCGGAATGGGGGGCATTGTATTTCCCAGCTGGCTTTGTTTCTCTTCGGGCGTCATTCTCGAAACAAGGTCGGCAGCCCTTTCTTTAAATGAATACGAGGGATTCAGGTAAATAGGCTTTTTTGCTTTCTCGCTGCCGGGAATAAATGCCATCATCAGGAGAGAAAATACGACTAAAGCTGTAATTTTCTGTTGTTTGGTTTTCATGGGGGAAGCTGTTTAAAATTAGTTGTAACAACAATCAGCCTGAGTTTACAAATCAGGGGGTTATTACCGGATATCTTCAGGTTAAGCAAGTGGAACAACCCTTAAAGATATAATAACTTCACAGCTTTACCAACGATTATCTTCGTTCCGGGTCACCCTGGTTTCATTCATAATACATTAATTCAAGTTTTTCCGACACATGGGGTGTCGACTTCCAGTAGCCCGGGTCTCGCCCCGGGAAGAGAGCACCACACACCATGTACAACCCCGGAGGGGTTGACTTTCAATTACATGTAAAAATTGAAGGCCACCCCTCCGGGGTCGGACTGGTATTATTGCCCCTCACCCCGGATGGGACCGGGGCTACTGGAAGTCCAGCCCTCAAGGCTGGAGATCCCGATTGCTGCCCATACCACGACGAACAAACATCCAAATAATCACAGGTCGAGACACCCAATTTTTCATTAAAACTTTACATTATCGATTAGATGTTTGCCTGTTACTCTTTTGGGTTTATAAAAACTGCACAAAACAGGTATAACGGCTTAGGAGTCTGGAATCTTAATGCATTTACTTAGTGGACCTTAGTGCCTTAGCGCCTTGGCGGCATTTTTTCATCAGGCTGAATTTAACATTGCCACCTGATAAGAAAGGAGTTGCCCTCAGTAAATTTCAGCAATATTATTTTGAAAACAAGGTGTCCATTAGAATTGCGAATGCTATGATTCCGCCAAGTATCAGATAGGAGTAAGGACTCGCAAAATTCACTGTCCATCCTAATAGTTTGTTTCTTTTTGGAAGAATTGTTCTGGGATCCCTGTTATTGAAATAAAAAATCCCCCATTTATAATTCTCAGGATCATTCCGCATCCTTTCCAGTTCATTGTCTTCAAATCGCATACTCAATTAATTTCTGTGTTTCACCTCGTCTTAAAAAATGTGTTGTCGGGAACTGTTCTTTTCAGGATGTTAGTTGATAATCGGCTATTAGTAAATCTGGCGACAAGTTAAGACGTTTTGTTAAGTTGCGGATCATTTAAATAGTTAATTTACGTTTCCGGTTAAGAACTTCCGAGACTCTGCTTTTGCTGCTGATGGCATCAACCAGATCGACTTATCTTAATTGTAGTTCTTCCATTCTGATTTTTTTCTTTGAATAGTCATATTAAGGCAAATCCCGGCAAAACGTGTACTGGTTTGATATTAACATGATATTGGCGGATCGGTGTCTGACTTTTCTTAAGTGCTTAAAATATTAAATATTTTTCACTTGAAAATCATGAATAGTGTCATTAATATATTTTCCCCTTGTTTCACTATCAAAAGGCATGAACCACCTGTCCATTGACGTTGCATCAATTATTGCGTCAACTGTCTGCAAGATCGATGAAATTATTTTGCCCATATCATTATATTTATTGGTTATCTCTTGTTGTTATTTCACTCTGACCGCCAACTGTATTATCCACCTTCATTTCATATGCCTTATCACAGGCTGAGCCTGGGTTGTCTGTTTAACTCCGTCTCGTATTGCCGCTTCAAGAGTTTCAATGTTTATATCTTTTAGCGCTTTGAACTTAATACAATAGCCCGTTACGCTTGCCTTTCCTATTGTTTTTCCATAGGTTTCAGGTAAATACTTTTTGTCTTCAAGGCCCATAATATAAACTGAAATTCCTGCCGTGTTTGCACTGATGCCAATCTGATAAAACTCCCTGGTCTTTCCATCGGCATATTTTATTGTTCGAAGGCCATATCCTATCTGAGGATTAGAAACAACTTTGCCTTTATCGTCTTTGCCGTCGATGAACCAAAGTTTACATTCTGGCAAAGCCCGCAGTATGCGTTGGTGCAATTCTTCAATGTCAGCCTGTTTTGGTTCAGATTGGTTATCAATATACTTTTTGATTTGTTCTTGTATGGTCATCTTGTCATTTGTTTTGATTTATTACCCCTGAGGAAATCATGTTTGTTAATTTCATTTTGTTGTCCCCAACTTTCATAGCATTGTCCGTGTCAGAAGTTCATTGTTTACTTTTCATTTTTGTTAAGGAACTTTTCAATAACCGGAATAGCAAGGTCACTTTCTTTAAAGTCAGATTTTTAATGAGTGTGCGATGTCGTCTGCATCTTGTTCAAATGATAAGTCTGCATCTCTGTCGTTTGTCCGCCCGTGAGCTTGTAATTCAACCGCAACGACTTTTCTGTTTTTTGCAAAAAGAGGAATAGCTTTTTCAAAGGTTGTCTGAATCGTTGATCCTCCACCGTGAATGAGAACAATCGGTTTACCATGTCCGTAAATTTCGTAATACATTTTCAGTCCGTTCACTTCGGAATATCCACTTTGAAAAGCCAAACTGCCGGTTGTTATTGAAGCCACCCTGCTATTTATTATTTCGGTTTTGTTATTGTTATTGCAGGAAGGAAGATGAATTGCTGTCCCCGACAGAAGGATAACAATTACGGTGGTTTTAATTACAGGCTTCATGGCTCTTGTTAATTAAATAATTGAAATCCAGTAGTGTTAACAAACTAATATGAGAATAGTTCGACAGTGTACCAGCCTTTTTATAAATAAAAAACGGAGATTATTGGACCCTCTTTTTACACATCTTTTAATCAACGGTGCAGAGTTCTGTATTTATTTATTAAAAAAAGATAAAAATATTGTGATAATCAATAAATAATTAGCGATATTTGCACAATAAAAATTTAACTATAGAATAAGTATGGAAATAAAAATCACAACCAGTCAGATCCTGAAAGTATTGCAAATACTTTCGTGGATTATTTTTCTTGGCTTATGTGTTGAAGCTGGCGCTATTGCCGTCACTTCTTTTATTACGCTTGCCATAAACCCGCTTGGTGCAAATAGTTTTTGGGAGGGAGCAGAATATTTATCGAGCCTTTACAACTATGATCACGGACATTTCTTTGCAATTACGTTAATAATGACTATTGTAGCTGTGTTAAAGGCCATTATGTTTTACATTATTGCCAAGTTGTTTACGGACAAAAAATTGAATTTATCCCAGCCGTTCAGTCCCGATTTAAGGCGGTTCATTCTGAATTTATCCTATCTGTCTTTAGCTATTGGTTTATTCTCTTATTATGGGTTTAATTATTCAGTCTGGATGACTAAAAAGGGATTAGAGGCAGCTGACCTGAAAGCATTGAATATCGCAGGAGCTGATGTGTGGATTTTTATGGCAGTTATACTTTTTGTAATTGTACAGATTGTAAAAAGGGGTATAGAAATTCAGAATGAAAACGATCTAACCATATAACTTATGCCCATAATAGTGAATTTAGACGTAATGATGTCTAAACGAAAAATGTCATTGAATGAACTTTCAGATAAAGTAGGACTTAATCTGTCAAATCTCTCAATACTAAAGACCGGCAAGGCAAAAGCTATAAGATTTACCACGCTGGAAGCGATTTGCGAAGTTCTGGAATGTCAGCCGGGAGATATACTGGAATACCGGAAGGGCTAATATAAATTTTTATCATTAATACTCTTAGTTAGGATATTGCAGCTGGCCCGCAACATTCCTGAATGCCCGGGATGGTACTTTAGCCCGAATCACTGTTGATATTGTGCTTTCAGGATGCCAGTTGATAATCGGTAATCAGCAAATCAGGAGAAAGGTTGAGACGCTTTGTTAGATTACGGATCATTTCAAGAGTTAATTTACGTTTCCGGTTAAGCACTTCCGAAACTCTGCTTTTGCTTCCGATGGCATCAACCAGATCGACTTGTCTTAATTGCAGTTCTTCCATTCTGATTTTTATAGCTTCTATCGGATCAGGAGCTTCTATTGGGAAATGAATTTTCTCATATTCATCCACTAGTGTCCAAAAGATTTATTTCAAAACCTTTGTATGTTGTTAATGTATAGTTAATTACAAACATTAAAGTCGCGTGTCGATTTGAAATGAAAATTCATAAAAAGCATCGTATTTACTACTCATACGAAAACATATATAGCTTATATACAATTAATTATAAAATCAAATGTTAGACAAAATTCTTTTCAAATATTTTTAGTGGACGCTAGTGATATTCATCAATCAATAATCCAAGTATATCGGCCTCGTCACTTTTTAACGTGCCAACAGGTGCGTCAAATATTTCCTCCAGCCTCTTTAAGGCAAGTTTATAAACGGCTTCTGATTTTATAGGTTTG
>JAVEXG010000117.1:0-11115 GCA_034004115.1 Bacteroidales bacterium
AATGATTTCTGATTTGACCAACCCGGAACATTTCCCTAAATTCGCCTGTTCATTGTTCAATTGTTCTTATCAGATAAAAATTGTAAACCTATGAAGAAACATCTCCTCCTTTCACTGCTTGCACTAATCATGCTTTCAGCAATATCATTCTCCCAACAGGCTTTGTTCGGCGGGGCAAACATCATTTCTCCGGAAGTCAATGCCGATAATTCGGTCACTTTCAGGTTCCAGGCACCTGATGCAAAGGAAGTAAAGCTGACAGGCGACTGGATGCCGGCCCAGGGCCGGACCCCTGGTTCGGAACTGATGAAAAAAGACGATAAAGGCCTCTGGTCGTACACTACAACACCCCTGGCCTCCGACCTGTACAGCTATTCATTTACTGTCGACGGTCTCAGAAATACCGATCCAAATAATGTCTACATGATCAGGGACGTTGCCACTGTAACCAACGTGTTCATCGTGGGCGGCGGCAAGGGCGACCTTTACCAGGTGAACAACGTTCCCCACGGAACGGTTGCAAGAAGATGGTACGACTCCCCCTCGCTGGGAATGAAAAGACGCATCACCGTCTACACCCCTGCGGGATACGAGAGGTCGAAACAGAAATACCCCGTGCTTTACCTGCTTCACGGAATGGGAGGCGACGAAGAGGCCTGGATAAACCTTGGAAGAACATCCCAGATACTGGATAACCTGATCGCACAGGGAAAGTCCTTACCAATGATAGTGGTGATGCCGAACGGCAATGTCGTTCAGGAAGCCGCGCCGGGCGAATCGAGCCTTGGCTTCAAAAAACCGACAATGCAGCTGCCAAATACAATGGATGGGAAATACGAGGAGACTTTTAAGGATATAATTTCCTTTGTGGAAGGTAATTACAATGTTATAACCGAAAAATCGGGACGCGCGATTGCCGGTCTTTCGATGGGAGGCTATCACTCACTTCACATTTCGAGGTTCTATCCCAATATGTTCGATTATATCGGACTGTTCTCGGCTGCAATACTAAACGATGAAAAAGTCAAGTCGAAGGTATATGAGAACCTCGATCAGACCCTTCTGCAGCAAAAGAACAACGGGTTCAGGCTTTACTGGATAGGCATCGGCAAGACCGACTTCCTTTACAAGAACAACGTCGAATTCAGGAGCAAGCTCGACTCAATAAAGTTCCCGTATGTATACAGGGAAAGCGAAGGCGGACACGTCTGGACAAACTGGAGGACATATTTGTCGGAACTGGCTCCTCAGCTTTTCAGGTAGTTATTTACATTAAAAAAACATAATAATATGACAGATTTTGAATTCTATAATCCCGTAAAAGTGTTCTTCGGCAAGGACCAGCTCCCGAAAATTTCAACACAGATTCCTGCAGGAAGCAAAGTGATGCTTCTCTACGGAGGCGGAAGCATAAAGAAGAACGGCGTCTATGACAGGGTAAAGGCTGCGCTCGAAAGATTTGAAGTGACAGAGTTTGGAGGCATTGAGCCCAATCCGCTGTATGAGACTGCGATGAAAGCTGTGGAGATTGCTAAGGATAAGAATATTGACTTCCTTCTGGCAGTGGGAGGCGGATCGGTTATAGATGCCACCAAGTTCATTGCTGCTGCCATACCGTACAAATTCGGTGACCCCTGGAATATTCTTGCCAAAGGAATGCCGGTCGCCGCTGCTGTTCCGCTGGGTGCTGTACTTACTCTTCCGGCCACAGGAAGCGAGATGAACAAGAACTCTGTTTTAAGCAGAAAGGAGACTGATGAAAAACTGTCCTTCGCATCACCTCTTGTATTCCCGAAATTTTCCTTCCTGCTTCCCGATGCGGCAGGTACATTGCCGAAGAGACAGGTCGCCAACGGCATCGTCGATGCATTCGTTCATGTTACCGAACAGTATCTTACCTACCCGGTCAATGCTCCGATTCAGGACAGGTTTGCTGAAGCCATACTCCTGACACTGATAGAAGAAGCGCCGGGAGTATATGAAAACCCTGCTGATTATGAGGCAATGTCGAACCTGATGTGGTCGGCCACAATGGCCCTTAACGGACTGATCCAGTGCGGTGTGCCGGGCGACTGGTCGGTTCACAGCATAGGACACGAACTGACTGCTCTTCACGGGATCGATCATGCAAGAACGCTTGCAATCGTTCTCCCCGGACTCTGGAAGGCCCTTCTCGAAGAAAAGAAGGCCAAGCTGGTGCAGTATGGCGAAAGGGTTTGGAATATAAAGGAAGGAACCGATGATGAACGTGCCCTGAAAGCAATCGACCTTACGGTTGAATTCTTTGAATCGCTCGGAGTGCCGACCCGACTGAGCGCCTACGGCGTCAACGGCGGCACCATCGACAAGATTGTAGCGAGGTTCGAGGACAGGAAATGGCTCGGGCTTGGCGACAGGGGACTTACGACACCGGAGACGACGAGGAAGGCGCTGACACTGCAGCTTTGACTGGGCGGAAGGCGGAAGGCGGAAGGCGTGAGGTGTGAGGTGTGAGGCATGAGGCCCTTCGTCACAAATCAGGCATGACCCGGAATAAAGGTGCATGAAGGTCACTGATTGCCCAAAAACATCCCGCACCTACGGAGCTCAAAAACCATGGTACGGCCCATTGATACAAACATGCCGCTCCTAAGGAGCTTCACGCAGTCACGCCTTAACTCCTTACCATCGCTTATAACACATAATCCATAAAATCCAAAAAAAAGCTGTGTTCCCTGCCTGGCTTAAATAGAAACTAAATTGCTAAATTTGACTTATGCTTACAAAAGAGTACATATTAAGCAAGTTAACTGAACTTAAGCCTACGCTTTATAAAGAGTATGCCGTTAAAGAGATAGGTCTGTTTGGTTCATTTTCTGACAACACATTCTCTGAAGACAGCGATATAGATCTGCTTGTTGAATTGGAAAAACCAATTGGCTGGAAATACTTTTCCCTTGAAATTTTCCTTGAAAGTGTGTTTAATCGTAAAATGGATCTCGTGACAAAAAATGCACTTAAAAAACAAATCAGAGACCGCATTCTGAATCAAGTTAATTTCGTATAAGCAGAAATACTTGTTGATGAACTTGGATTAATCGGAACAGAAACAACTATTGAATTGATTTTTGCTCTGGTAAAAATCCAACACACGATTTAAAGGGACAAAAAATAACACCTGTGATATCTTAATTGTTGATCCGCCCGGATTAAAGGAAAAAGTAACAGAAATCTTAAATTCCGTTAAATCTTAGGCAATAACATCAGGCACCTTCTTCCTGAATAAAGTCGCCTGAAGTGCAGTATTTACTTGATGCGGTTAAGGCTCCTTATAGGAAAGCCTGCAAAGCGTCGGGCCCATCCCAATTCAGAACATTCAAATAGATGACGTCATCCCGGATCGGGTTCCTACCGATTCGGGATCTTAGTCCCTGACCAGCAAGTAGTCAAAAGAATGATTCTGCCTGATGATGAGGGCCTCTAAGCGGCGGTTGTCTTAAATTAATCTTACATTTAAATGGTACAAAAATTAATAGCTGCAAGAGTTTACTTTCAATTGTGATCCTATTCTTTCAATTTTAGAATAATTAAAACCGGATTATCGTCGACAGATAAATTGTTTACAAAATTTATCAGCTTTTCTTTTTTATCTGGATATTTGGCTTCCGATGTCATTAACCAATCATAAGATAATTGTTGCTTGAAGTCGATAGCATCAAAATAACAAATCCATTCATTATCAAGATGATCAACGGAATACAAGGGCCAGAATGACAAACCTCCGTCGATATCATTATACATTTTCATGGAATTATCCTTAGTATTAATTAGCTGATGGAATTCTTTCCTGGTTTTATCATACTGGGCACTATATGAATTTCCATTATAATAGAAACGAAAAAGCAGAAATTTCGACGTTTCCCAAAACCCAAATAATCGTATATAGTTTATTTTACTTCTAACATAATTAGTTGTCATCAAATCGAAAGGACCTTTGTACCCATTAAGATTAAAAATATAAACTGGTTCTAAATGATTGTTTTTTATATTATAAATTGTATCATTAAGCTCTTCGAATAATTTAAAGTGTTCATTAAAAAACCAAACTTGTGTGAATCCATTTTTTATTCTTTCCACTTTCTTATCGTCATTTTGAATACTAAACAATGAACTCTTTTTTTGGGCTAAAACATTACCATTATCATTAAAGATCTCAAAAATCACATAATCAGATGTGAATTGAGTCATTGGGTGTGATAATGCCAGAAATGTATCTTTAGCAATCATCAGAAAAGACATAGGAAGCATTGCAGACCCTAAAATATTATTGATTGGAAAATCACCCAAAAACTCACCAGTATCAATATCGTACTTTATAACTTTATTCGTAAAATTTGAAATGACATATAAAGTATTATTTGATTCATTCAAAGCCAGTCCTCGCATACTCAAAAACTCCCCAGGTCCCCTGCCATATTTGCCTATCTGCTTAATATAATTCCCTTTTCGATTGAACTGGAGTAAACGATTTGAACTATATACAAAAACATATTCTTTAGTTATATACCAGAATGGAATCCCACCTCCGACAAGTGATTCCGTTGTCTTTTCCAGTTTCACGTATTCAATGTCATCGGCAATTTCACTTAATTTAAACTCCCTCTTTTTATTAAAGTCACGTGCAATGTCAATAATAATAGGAGCTTCTGATTGTAGGTTCATAATGTCTTTATTCTCTTGAATAATTCTGTTTTTGCACGACATTAATAATATAATGCAAGTGAACAAAATAATAGTCTTAATTTTTATCATATGAAGAGTAATATGAATGTCCACCTTAGCTGGTGGACATTCTGTTTCAACATATCAAATTTCGATTATTCAAAAATAAAAGTCAAGATAATAACGATATTTTTAGTGAATGGCGCAAGTCTTTGAGTGAATGGCGCAAGTCTTTGAGTAAACGGCGGAAATGGTTGAGTAAAGGGCTCTTTTTTAGTGGCATTGTTTCGGGGGACAAGATTCCTTCGCCCCGGGCCCCCGGGATTCGCAATTACGGTGGTCATCTGGCACATTTTGCAACCCGGGAGCCGGGGACTCGGAATGACTGTGCCCTTTTGGCTGCTTTGTTTCCGGATCAGGCAAGACCCTGAATGACGGTGTTGAAGGTCAAGGATTGCCCAAAAACATCCCGCACCTACGGAGCTCAAAAACCATGGTACGGCCTATTTCTACAAACATGCCGCTCCAATGGAGCTTCGCGCCGTCACACCTTAACGCCGTTATGCCGTTAAGCCTTTACGCCTTTACGCCCATCTGCATTATTCCTTAAGTCTGACCAGTACAAGAACCGGATTATCTGTTTCTTTCAGACTGTTTGCAAGCGTTTCAAGCTCTCTTTTCTTTTCCGGATATTTGGGATTTGATTCTTTAAATTCATTTGAAGCAATATATTCCTTTAATTTCAAAGCTTCAATCCATGATACAAGAGTGCTATCATTGATAATTTTTCCTGGCCAGAAACTTGCTCCCCCATCTAAATCATTGGTCAAGCCCTGTTCTGTAATATACATAGCTCTTAAACTACCTTTTTTTGATCCAATGAAAGAATACATATTACGGATTCCATTCAGAGTCATAACCATTTCATAATAGATATGATCGCCAAACTCATATAGATTAAACGGGGTAATATAATTTTGATAGGTAGTCTCTGAGAAATCAGGCCTTGTCTGGAAATCTGATCTGATATCAGGTGTAAGCCGTTGTTTGCCAACGTGGATGACCATATGAGGCTTAAATACTTTATTTTTGAAAGAAAAAATTGTGTCACAATAAATCTCTTTCCTGAAAAGCTGATGATTGAATCTGTAAAAAATATTTTCCCCCTGATAAAAAACACCTGGCGCTTTTCTTTTCCAGGGATATCTGTTAGGATAGTTTTTAATAACCTTCCCTGTCGTATCAATAAGGATAAAGCTATTTTCGATATTGCCTAAGTCATTGAAGTAGTAACAAAGAATTCCATCCCCTGTAAATTTAAAGTTCATCCGTTCTGGCTTGTAGGGATTTTTAAAAGTCCTTATTAATGTTCCGTTCTTATTATAGACCAGGAATTTTTCTCCGCTTGCTATATAAATTGACTCATTTTCAGGATTAATATCTACATCAGAAACACTTAAATACTCATTTGGCCCTCTTCCTTTAGTACCAACTTCAGTAACAAATGAACCATCGTACCGAAACATATAAACACTGGTGTTACCATAGGTCAGGAAATAGCTGCTGCAGAAAATGATATTATTTATCCGGGGGATCACATTCTTTGGAGAAGTTTTTAAAGGGATATATTTTATCTCAATTGCTCCAACCTCTGATAACTTTACAGTTGACAATTCAGGCATTCTTCTTAGATCAAATAATAACAGATGATCTTCATTTGCAGATTGTTTATCCGTATCGGATTGAATTGCAGTTGGTTTATTGTGTGTGCAGGTTAATAGAAAGAGATTAATAAACAGTAATATTATGATTGATTTTGAATGATTTTTCATACTATTCATTATGAATTAGTATTAAACAATTGATAATTAATTAACAACGTTTGCTAAAGCCTTCTGAGATCGAAAGAAGGAACCAGAATGCCGTGATAACGGATGAACCTGATGTTTCTCCTTTATGTAACTTTGATATACCCGCAGAAATTCATATTGTTTTGGGTAAAATAATTGTCGAATAACAATAACCAGGATATTGTTTCTCAATAAAAATTCGTGTGTTTCTTAAGCTTTCAGCGGTCAGCTATCAGCTATCAGCTTTATTCTGTGAAAGGACCTGCACGACCTCATGACCTGCATGACTTCTTCCTCACGCCTCATACCTCACGCCTTTCACCTCACGCCTCACGTCTTATTCCTTCAGCCATTTCTCCGGCACCGGTATAACACATATATTCATCGACCTGTTATCCTCCGACAGCATCGCCGACTGGATCTCGATACGGGTGCCGTCGGGACTGAATGTCGGATGCGGATGATCAGAAGCCGTAACCTTGTGCCCGGTTGAAAGCAGGATCATCTCACTCGTCTTACGGTTGATGAGCCATATATTGCGGTCAAAGTCGTCACCCACTGCAAAACGGCCGTCGGCCGAACCATTCACATGCCACAGCCCGCTTCCCGTCAATGTCTGTCCGGCAATTGTCATCTCACGGGTCCGCAGATTCACTATCCCAAGTCCGGTGGGTTTTTCCCTTGTACCCGAGGGACCCCAGTCCTGTTCCTGGCCCGGATTGGCCGGATCGGAAGGCTTCTGCCCTCCACCCTGTGAGGCCGAAACCGAACCGGTCCCGACTGGCCTGTGACCCATGATTGCTATTGCCACTTCATCGCGGGTGATGACAGCTTCGTGAGTGACCCACTCATACTCCGACTCGGGATAAACCGGCCTGAGTCCCGTGCCGTCCGACATCACGGTCCATGTCCTCTGCGGAGCCTTGCCGCCTGTCTCCCAGCAGAAGATTATCTCACCCGGAACCCATGGGTTCGTCTGGATATGTCCCACCTGAAACGGCACTGCAACAACAAAGCCGATCTCACCGGTTTTAATATTCATCTTCCCTATGCCAGAAGGTCCCGCTCCCATGTTCCTGGGACCGAAATTCGGTTCGATCTTCGTACCGGGAGCTATCCGCCTTTCTGCTTCATCTTTCCCGATGCGGTAGTAAACCCACTCCTCATCGGCATCGAGGGCCATGTCGCCGCCGGCGCCCACCTCGGCCGGAATGGTCCCGCACACCCTCTGGTATTCATTTTCCGCCTTCATCTGTCCGGCTTCACTGTCGGCAAGCAACCGGGCCAGATCGACCTCAACAATCTGCACCGGTCCGGGCTTCTTCTGCCCCACCTGGCGGAGAGTCATACGCATGAAATACAGCTTCATCGAATTTGCAGCCAGGGTTAGCATACCCATGTAGCCGCCTTCCGAGACCTGTACAATATCGCCCGTCATTTCATTTACTGCAAGAGTCTCGCCCGGGACCCTGCGCGAACGGTACACAAGCCACTTCCCGTCGGCAGTCCACTGCCGGTGAGTCTGGTAGATCTTTGAATCACCCGATTGGGTGCTCGTCACGAAATTCAGCTGAACCCCGGTAACCGGATCAGTTACTACCTTCCTCTCCGAAGGAAACCGGCGGCCGATCTGGGCCTGGGAAGAAAACGTCAAAAGAAACGTTGAAACGATGATGCAGGTGATAAGTAGTGGTCTCATATATTAAGTATTAAGGTTATGCAAGTCGTGCAAGTCGTGCAAGTCAAGAAAGTCGTGCAAGTCTTCCCGACCTGCAGGACCTGCAAGACCTTCATCACTTCTTATGCCAGTTTTTTATATTTAATTCTTCTCGGCGTTGTGTCTGCAACGCGTTTTTTATAGTTCTCTTCGTATTCCGAGTAGTTTCCTTCGAACCATACCACCTTTGAATCGCCTTCAAAGGCAAGCATGTGGGTTGTGACCCTGTCGAGGAACCACCTGTCGTGCGAGATGATCACCGCACAACCGGCAAAGCTCTCCAGACCTTCCTCCAGAGCCCTCAGGGTGTTGACATCGATATCGTTGGTAGGTTCGTCAAGAAGCAGAACATTTGCCCCGGATTTGAGTGTTAGGGCCAGATGCAGCCTGTTCCTCTCTCCACCCGAAAGCATCTCGCATTTCTTCTCCTGGTCGGCCCCGGTAAAGTTAAATCGCGAAACATAAGCCCTGGCATTTATGAGGCGGTTGCCCACCATCACATCATTCTGCCCGCCGGAGATCACCTCATAAACCGTAAGGGCCGGATCGATTGCCGTATGCGCCTGATCGACATAGCCGAGAACCACTGTCTCTCCAATCTCAAAATCTCCCTTCGAAGGTTTTTCCTGACCCATGATCATCCTGAAAAGGGTTGTCTTCCCGGCCCCGTTCGGACCGATAATGCCCACTATGCCGTTGGGAGGAAGGTTGAATTCAAGGCCCTCAAAGAGGAGCTTGTCACCAAACGACTTGGACACACCCTTCGCTCTTATCACCTTATCCCCGAGCCTTGGACCGTTCGGGATAAATATCTCGAGTCTTTCCTCCTTGGCCTTCACATCCTGGTTGAGAAGGTTTTCGTAAGCACCCAGACGGGCCTTCGATTTTGAATGGCGGGCTTTGGGAGACATCCTTACCCATTCCAGTTCCCGTTCGAGTATCTTTCTTCTCTTTACATTGCCTTTTTCCTCAACTTCCAGGCGTTTTGCCTTCTGTTCGAGCCATGATGAATAGTTGCCCTTCCAGGGGATTCCCTCGCCTCTGTCGAGCTCCAGGATCCATCCTGCAACATTGTCGAGAAAATACCTGTCGTGTGTTATACAAATAACAGTGCCGTGATACTGCTTCAGGGTTGTCTCGAGCCACTGTACCGACTCGGCATCGAGATGGTTGGTGGGCTCGTCGAGCAGCAAAATATCCGGCTGCTTCAGAAGAAGCCTGCAGAGGGCAACCCTTCTTCTCTCCCCTCCCGAGAGAATGCTTACATTCGCTCCGCTGTCGGGACATCTGAGTGCATCCATTGCCCTTTCGAGCTTATGATCGATGTTCCATCCGTCGGAATAGTCGATCTTCTCCTGGAGCACTGCCTGGCGGTCCATCAGCTGCTGCATCCGGTCAGGATTCTCATAGACCTCCGGCTCCCCGAATTTCTCATTTATCGATTCATACTCCGAAATAAGGTCCATTGTTTCCCTGACTCCCTCCTCAACGACCTCCCTCACGGTACGGCTGTCGTCAAGAAGAGGATCCTGGGGCAAATGACCCACGGTGTAACCCGGAACGAAAGTAACTTCGCCCTGGTATTCTGTTTCAATACCGGCAATTATTTTCAGAAGGGTGGATTTCCCTGATCCGTTAAGACCAATTATTCCGATTTTGGCGCCAAGGAAAAAGGAGAGAGATATATCCTTAAGAACCTGGCGATGGGGAGGGAAGGTCTTCCCAACCCGGTACATCGAGAAAATTATCTTGTTGTCGTCAGCCATGAAAAATAATTTGCGACAATTTAGGAAAAAAACAGAGCTGTCTGACTTTTGAATATCGGATTCCACATCTCAAACGTCATCTTACTTATCTATAATCCGTACCGATATTTTCTAACTTTCACCTTTAACTACTTTTTGTATACATCTTTTTGCAAGTTAGAATCATTGTCCGATCCCCCCTTTTTGTTTACCCCCCCACCGCCGTAGCGGCTACGCGAAGGCGCAGAAGGGGGGCTTAGTCTCCTGGATTACAATTACATATGCGTCTTGTATCTAATGATATAAATCACCCCACATACACTTTTGAACCGAAAACGGAAAAATATTTGGGTATGGATTATCCTTGAAATCTATATTGCTAATTGTTAGTTCTTTAACCCCCCTTTAGGCTGGGGGGTAAACAAAACTGTTAGGGAAACAGGGGGTAATAAAGTCAGGGGGACAAAACTTCCCTGCCGAACCATATGAAAAAAAAACAGGGATATCCTCCCTGTTGATGTGTTTTGTTGCTTAATCAGTAACAGGACAGGTTCATGAAAACCTGTTCAATTACTGCCTCAGCATTTTATGCCTGATCCTTAAACCCCGCCTGCAGAGGTCTGACTGCCATTAAACCTTTTGGTTTCAAACAATTTGACAGTTTCGTCCTGAAGCAGTACCCAGAGCGAATAAACCCCCTTGAGCGTCCCGATCGGAATATTGAGGCATCCGACCGCCGCAACGATCATCACTATGAACCTTGCCCACGGCTGGAATGAAAGAAGCCCTATCCCCCCTACCAGCCCGAGTGTTGAAAGGAATCCGATGAGCAGGGGCACGCTTGCCGACAAAAAGTTGAGTACCATTGAGGGAATTTCCTCGTTGCTGACGAACCCATGTGCAAACCTCAATGCAAAAAAGGCAGCAAGAGCGCCAATCAGACCAATGAACCCGAAACCGATATGTATGGCTCCGACCACGGTCACATGCTTTTTCATTTTATTTATATCTTCCATGACAGTAATGTTTTAATTCCTTTTGTTTTCCATTCCGGATTAATGACACCCGTTTTGAAAAATAGTTGCATCAAAATACCTAATAT
>JAVEXG010000118.1:0-11109 GCA_034004115.1 Bacteroidales bacterium
TTTCAATTGCCTCAAGGATGTTGGCCGGGGTTCCGACACCCATCAGATAACGTGGTTTGTCTTCAGGAAGTATCTCATTGACAACCTCAATGGTCCGGTACATCTCCTCGGCCGGCTCTCCCACCGAGAGTCCTCCTATTGCAATTCCCTCCATGCCTGAGGCAGCGGCCTTTTCGGCAGAAATCTTTCTCAGGTCGTCAAAAGTGCTCCCCTGGACGATAGGAAAAAGATACTGCTGATATCCCCACAGGGGTTCGGTAGACCTGAATTTTGCCACAGCCCTGTCGAGCCACCTGTGTGTAAGAGCCACCGATTTCTCCGCGTAACGGTGATCGCAGGGAAAGGGTGCACACTCATCGAACGCCATCATTATATCAGCCCCTATAATACGCTGTATCTCAATTGTGTTCTCGGGTGTAAAAACGTGTTTCGACCCGTCAATATGCGACTTAAAGACTGCTCCTTCTTCAGTCAGCTTCCTGTTGGGTGCAAGGGAAAAGACCTGGTATCCTCCGCTGTCGGTAAGCATGGGCCTGCTCCAGTTTATAAACCTGTGAAGTCCTCCGGCTTTTCCAATAATATCCGTACCTGGCCTCAGATACAAGTGATATGTATTTCCAAGGATGATCCTGGCATCAATGTCACCGGCAAGATCCCTCTGAAGGATCCCCTTTACAGTTCCCGCAGTTCCTACCGGCATGAAAATAGGAGTCGGAATATCTCCATGGTCAGTCGTGAGTACTCCCGTCCTTGCCTTTGTATCCCTGTCCCTGTGCCGTATTGTGAACATCTGATAGCCTTTTTCGGATGCCAAAGGTAATTCATTCATCCGCCTGTTGAAAATTATGTCGATAATTTTTCGGCCTTCCTTTACGTTTTCAGATAAATGCAAACCATTGTTGCTTTCCTCTATTCAGAATATCTTAGTAATATTGCAGCCATATCTGAAAGTCAAATGATACCTGATGGTCATCCATTACTTCTTGCATTGCTGATCCTCTTCGGCATATCCTTCCTGATACAGGCTTTCTATTACCTTTATTATTACCTCACGCCTGCCAGGTTCAGTCCCCCGGAAGCCCAGGTAAAAAGAGAGCCCGTGTCGGTGATAATCTGTGCCAGGAACGAGGAGGAAAACCTGAGGAATTTCCTTCCGGCAGTACTGGAACAGGACTATCCCGATTTCGAGGTCATAGTTGTCAACGACTGTTCGGAAGACGACTCGGACAGCATACTCGCCGGTTTTCTGATTAAGTATAAAAGGCTGAAAGTGTCCAACATCACAGGGGACCCCAAATTCACGCACAACAAGAAGTTCGCCCAGTTCATCGGCATCAAGGCTGCCAAAAACGAGCTCCTTCTCTTTACCGATGCCGATTGCAGGCCGGAGAGCAGCCTATGGATAGAAAAGATGGCGTCGCGGTTTGACGAAAAGACAGGCTTTGTCCTTGGCTACGGAGGCTATTTCACAGGTAAGGGTTTGCTAAACAAATATATCAGGTACGACTGCATGACAATTGCCGTGCAGTACCTCGGAATGGCTCTGAGGGGAATGCCCTACATGGGCGTCGGAAGGAACCTGGCTTACAGAAAATCAATCTTTTTTGAAAATAAGGGATTTGGACCCTATACCCATCTTGCATCCGGAGATGATGACCTTTTCGTAAACTCGAATGCCTCTGCGGGAAACAGTGCTGCCGAATTCGGCAAGGAATCCCATACACGGTCAGTGCCGGCGCTTAACATAAGGGAATATATCAAACAGAAAACAAGGCATCTTACAACTGCAAAACACTATAAAACATCGCATAAAATTGTCCTCCTCGGGGAACCTTTCTCCAGGATAATATTTTATGCCTCCTTCATCGCTCTCATCTTCAATTTGTATGCATGGCCGGTGGTCGCCGGCATTTTCCTCCTGAGGTTCCTTATCCAGTTTGTTATCTTTATTCTTAACCGGAAAAAATTCAATGAACCGGGAATTTTACCTCTGTTTCCAATATTTGACGTAATTTCTCCGTTTATTAATGCTGCATTTTTTGCAGGTAGCATGAGGGAAGGAAGAGCTAATAAAACATGGAAGTAAGCAATTGCATATCTGAAAAGGCACAGGACGACCTTATTCTTGTCGAACAGGCTAAACTGGGAAACGAGAAAGCATTTTCGAGCCTGCTTAACCGTTACAGGGATTCAATCTATTTCATGCTCCTGAAGATGGTGAACAACACTTCCGATGCCGAAGACCTTACAATAGAAGCATTCGGCAAAGCTTTCAGGTTCATCGACTCCTTCACTCCCGAATTTGCCTTCAGCACCTGGCTTTTCAGGATCGCCACAAATAACTGCATCGACTTTATAAGGAAAAAACAGCTCTCACCTTCACCCATTGACCAGATACAGGAAGATATTGACAATATGACTGTGAATATCCAGTCGGATCTTCCTGATCCCGAGGAGAGGCTTATAAACGACCAGAAGATAGCCGTGCTTCGCCAAATAGTCGGCCAGCTTAAGCCCCGGTACAGAAGGCTCATTGAACTCAGGTACTTCAAGGAATACTCCTACGAAGAGATCGCTTCCGAAATGAAACTGCCGATCGGAACCGTTAAAGCACAACTTTTCAGGGCAAAATCCCTCCTGTTCAATATCTTTGCAAAAACAGGCAACAGATAGTGAGTGAAATTATCAGGAAATACTTCCCCGACCTGACAGGGTCCCAGATTACAATATTTTCCAAGCTTGAGGAGGTCTACAGTCAGTGGAACGCCAGGATTAACGTTATCTCAAGAAAGGACTTTAATAATTTTTATACCCATCATGTGCTTCATTCACTCGCAATTGCAAAGATCATACGTTTCAGGGAAGGAAACAGGGTGCTGGATGCAGGAACAGGCGGAGGCTTTCCGGGGATTCCTCTTGCAATCATGTTCCCCGGTGTGCGCTTTTTCCTGCTTGATTCAATAGCAAAAAAGATAAAGGTGGTTTCAAGCGTTGCAGATGAACTGGGTCTGAAAAACGTCATCCCGGTCAGAAAAAGGATAGAAGAGGAAACAGGCCGGTACGAATTCATAGTAAGCAGGGCAGTAATGGCCTTTCCCGAACTTGTGAAACTGACAAGGAAAAATATCAGCCGCGATAAGGAAGGTGAGAGCCGAAACGGACTTATATGCCTCAAGGGAGGAGATCTGTCGGAAGAACTTCTGCCGTTCAGGGACAAGGCGTTAGTTTATGATATCAGCTCCTTTTTCCCGGAACCCTGGTTCGAGTCAAAAAAGATAGTTTATCTCCCGCAATGATTTTTTCAAATTTTATCCCCCAAGTTGCTTTTATTTAAAAAATATCTATCTTTGCGATCTCAAATTAAAACTGTAGAACCAACTTAAAAGCAGAGTCATGAAAAGGACATTTCAGCCTTCTAGGAGAAAAAGAGCTAACAAACACGGATTCAGGGAAAGAATGTCCACAGCCAATGGAAGAAGGGTTCTGGCTTCACGCAGGGCAAAGGGAAGAAAGAAGCTTACAGTATCAACTGAACTCAAACTCAAATAACAAGGTTATTTATAAAACCAGGGAAGGTGCCTCCGCAAAGGCACCTTTTTTTTTGCTAATTTTGCTGCTCATAACTATTTACATGAAGAGTCCTGAAGACTATACAAATGATCCGGACCTGAAGAGTATACTCTCGGGAATAAGCCAGGGCAGGCGCATCACCAAAGAAGAAGGGGTTCTTTTGTTTGAAAAGGCAGGACTGTCACTGCTTTCACTGATGGCCGGAATAGCAAGGAGAAAGCATAACGGGAATAAGGTCTTCTTCAACCGCAACTTCCACATTGAACCCACCAACCTCTGCATACATAACTGCCGCTTCTGCTCTTATCACAAGACTGAAGGCGACCCTGAAAGCTGGGAATACTCGCACGATGAGATGCTTGACATTGTAAGGAAATTCGATGGTATGGAAGTGACCGAGGTTCACATAACGGGCGGCGTTCATCCCTCACACGACATCAGGTATTATGGCGAACTTCTTCAGAAGATCAAGCAGCACCGCACGGGTATCCACATAAAGGCCTATTCAGCCGTCGAAATCGACCAGATGATCTCAAGATCAGGAATGACACTTAAAGAAGGGTTAAGGCTGCTGAAGGAATATGGACTCGATTCAATACCGGGAGGAGGTGCGGAAATCTTCGACGAAACAATAAGAAAAAAGATCTGTCCCGAGAAATCAACTGCTGAAAAATGGCTCCTGATACATGAAACAGCTCATAATGAGGGTATTCCATCAAATGCCACTATGCTGTACGGGCATCTCGAGAACTATTCCCAAAGGATTGACCATATGTCGAGGCTGAGGGATCTTCAGGACAGGACCGGCGGCTTCAATGCGTTCATCCCGCTTAAGTTCAGAAAAGCCAACAATCCCATGTCGCATCTTGGCGAAACCACCACGGCTGAAGATTTAAAAAACTATGCTGTTTCGCGGATATTTCTTGACAACATACCTCATATAAAGGCATACTGGCCGATGATAGGAAGGGAAGTTGCCCAGATAAGCCTGATGTTCGGAACCGACGACCTCGACGGAACAATAGAAGATTCAACAAGGATCTATTCGATGGCAGGTTCCGCAGAAAAAAATCCGGCGATGTCGACCGATGAAATCTGCAGGCTTGTCAGAGATGCCGGATTTGTGCCCGTTGAACGGGATTCCTTTTATAATTTTATACATACCTTTGCGTTATAAAATTTAGTCCGGCCGTCATGAGCATTAAAGATTTTCTATTCAGCAAAACGTTTCTGAAAAACCTGGCACTTGCAGCTGTAATTGTTGTTGTAATTATAATGCTCCTTCTTATCTGGATGAATTTTTACACCCGCCACGGACAGAGCAAACCAGTTCCTGACTTCAAGGGACTGACTCTCAGTCAGACTGAAGAACTGGCAAGGAAAAGCAGACTCAGGTTCCAGATAGTTGATTCGGTTTACACCTCCGAAGTTCCCAGGGGATGCATTGCCGAACAAAATCCGGTTCCGGGCTTCAAGGTTAAGAAGCGTAGAAACATTATGCTTACAATCAATGCATTCAATCCCGAGATGGTTGCAATGCCAAACCTGGTCAACCTGCCCAAACGGCAGGCTGTCAAAGTAATTGAAAGCTCGGGGCTTCAGCTGGGGTCGATAAGGTACATCCCCGACATCTCTTTCGATGTTGTGCTGGAACAGTATTATGGTGGAAGGAACATCCAGGACGGAGATTCAATCCAGAAAGGATCGGTGATCGATCTTGTACTGGGGAGAGGCCTCAGCAATCAGAAAACGTATGTCCCGAATCTGATCGGGATCAATCATGAGGCTGCCAGGAACACAATACTGGGAGCATCACTTACCCTCGTCGCCTCAATTTTTGACAACACCGTACTGACAGCCCAGGATTCGGCCGATGCTTTTGTTTATAAACAAAATCCCGACTTCAGTGCCGATGCAACCCTTCAGCTTGGATCGTCCATTTACCTGTGGCTGACACTCGACTCGGCAAGGCTTCCCGTTGATTCGGCGTACGTCATAACAGACACGATACCCGGAAGATTTTCACAACTTTCCGAATAAAAATGATGCAGAAAAGACTGATAATATATTTAATACTACTGTTGTGCATCCCGGCAAATGCTTTCACCCAGGAAGTAACGACAGGGCTTCAGTCGAACCGGCTGCTGAAAGGCAACACAGCCGGATCAGCGAAAGGACTGGCTGCTGATCCTGTCGAACTCCCTTTTTTCGATGATTTTACAGTAAGTTCAGTACTCCCCTCTCCCCTGCTGTGGACAGACAATTATGCTTTTATAAACAACACCTATTCCGACAGGCAGATTACAATAGGAATCGCCACCCTTGATGCACTCAACGAGACCGGAAAGCTTTATGAAACTGCCGTTGCGGAGGGATTTGAGGCCGACCATCTGACTTCCCAGCCGGTAAATCTGTTGTATCCGGCATCCGACAATATCTGGCTTAGCTTCTGGTACGAGGCGGGAGGCCTGGGGGATATCCCGGAACCTGCTGACAGCCTTACTCTCCAGTTCTTTGCCCCCGACGAAGCAGAATGGCATTCGGTATGGAGATCCGATGAACCGGTACATTCCGGATTTAAACCTGTAATAATAAGAATAGACGATCCAAGGTACCTGAAGAACGGATTTCAGTTCCGATTCGTCAACTGGGCCAGTCTTTCGGATTTTGAGGAAAACTCAATGATTGGAAACTGCGACCACTGGAACATCGATTACGTTCTTCTTGACAGGAACAGGCACGAAGCTGATACAGCCCTTGCAGACGTGGCTTTCAGGAAACCCCTGAGATCAATCCTTAAAACTCATGAAGCGATGCCATGGAAACAGTTCCGGCAGGTCTACCTGCAGGAAATGGGCGCCTTCATACCAATTTCCTACAGGAATAACGACGTCATAACCAGGAATGTAACCAGGAATTTCGAGATACGCGACATGTATACAAATGCTATTTCACATTCCTTCACAGCAGGTGCAACAAACATCGAACCCTATGCTAGCGTTGATTATAATGCAAGCCTGATATATACATACAACACTTCGAATGATGATTCGGCCCTCTTCAGGATAACATGCCATCTGCTCACAGATGACTTTGACCCCAAACCCAACGACACAATCAAATATAACCAGGTTTTCAGCAACTATTTTGCCTACGACGACGGCACTGCTGAAAGCGGATACGGAGTAAACGGTGAGGGATCAAGAAATGCGATGGTGGCCTGCAGGTTCAAATCGTACATGGAAGACACCCTCAGGGCGATAAGCATCTGCTTCAACGACAGCTACCTTAACAGCAACGTGAGGGCATTTGACATGATGGTTTGGGACGACAACAACGGACTGCCCGGAAATGTAATTTACAGCTTCGTTAATGTTATTGTTGAGCCGGGTGACGATATAAACGGATTTCATACCTACATCCTTCCCGACGGTGTTCCGGTAGATGATGTTTTTTATGTGGGATGGAAGCAGAAAACCGAAAACTTTCTCAATGCAGGCTTCGATGTAAATACTCCTCATCAGGGACGGCAGTTTTACTGGCTGAACGGGATATGGTACCTGTCGCAAAAGCAGGGTAGTCTGATGATAAGGCCAATAGTAGGAAAACCGGTCAAGACTACTTCCTCTGAGGATGAGATCCCGGCCGATCCGAAAAAACACAGGATGTGGCCCAACCCTGCTGTAGATTTCATCAACCTTGAATGCGAGGATATTCTGCCCGGACCCGCAACATACGTGTCAATCAGCGATCTCTTCGGACGTGAGCTTATAAGAGAACCATTCAGCGAAAGAATTGATATCCGGGAACTGAAGCCAGGAATCTTCAACGTGGTTGTACTCTCCGGGAAAAAGCGTGCGGCCTGGTTCAGGCTCGTGATTACTAAGTAATAGCACATGGCTGAAGAAGAACTAACTGACCAGCAGGAACTATTTGAACATTACAGGTTCATATCGGAGCCGGGCCAGTCAATGATACGATTAGACAAATTCCTTTCCTCCAGGATCGAGAAGACATCAAGGACCAGGATCCAGAATGCCGCAAATGCCGGAAACATTCTTGTCAACAACAAACCGGTAAAACCAAATTACAGGGTTAAGCCCAACGACATAGTACAGGTTGTGCTTCCGAACCCTCCCAGGGAGATAGAGCTGATACCTGAAAACATCCCCCTAAACATTGTTTATGAAGATGATGATGTCGTGGTAGTGAACAAGGATCCCGGAATGGTCGTTCATCCGGCCTACGGCAACTACACAGGGACGCTCGTGAATGCCCTGATGTACCATTTCAGGGATATACCCATGTTTCAGTCGGGAGAACTTCGTCCCGGACTTGTTCATCGTATTGACAAAAACACATCCGGAATACTCGTAATTGCCAAGAACGAACTGGCTCTCAATAAATTGTCAAGACAGTTCTACGACAGAACCACAGGCAGGAAATATGTGGCCCTTGTGTGGGGTACTCCCGATCCGCCTGAAGGAACCATAACGGGCCATGTTGGACGAAGTATACGCGACAGGAAGATCATGCAGGTATTTCCCGATGGCAGTCAGGGTAAACCGGCTATCACTCACTACAGTCTGATTGAGGATTTAGGATATGTCTCGCTTGTGGAATGCAGACTCGAAACCGGCCGCACGCATCAGATAAGGATTCATTTCAGCCATATCAAACACCCTCTTTTCAATGATGAGGAATACGGAGGGGATAAAATACTCAGAGGTACTACATTTGCCAGATATCAGCAATTTATCAGGAATTGCTTCGCGATCCTGCCCAGGCAGGCATTGCATGCAAAATCGCTTTCATTCGATCACCCTGTTACCGGAAAACGACTGTCATTCGACTCGGAACTTCCGGACGACATGAAACAGGTTATAGAAAAGTGGAGAAATTATACGTCAGGAAGAGAAAAATCTTAACCAGTCAAAAATAAGCTTTCTGTAATCTTCGCCCTGCGCCCTTCGCCCTCCACCTTCGCTAAAGCTTCGGTGGACACGGTGAGCCCTGAGCAATTCCTACCAGCTACCTCCGGCCCCGCCACCGCCAAAGCTTCCGCCTCCGAAACCTCCAAAGCCGCCTCCGCCTCCTCCGCTGAAGCCGCCTCCTCCTGAAAAGCCTCCCCAACTCCCGCTGTGCTTGCTACCGCCTGAATTCATCATCGACATCAGCACCCACAGTGGAAGTCCCTTACGGCTTATATGCTTCTGGTTCGATCCGCCGCTGCTCCGCATGAACATAATTACCATTATAACGATTATAAAAACAATAAGCGGTACAAGTTCGCCAATGTCTCCGCCCTTCCTGTAATCACCGGCTGTGAATTCCCCGCTTGCCAGCGACATAAGCGTGCTGGTTGCCTTGTCGAGTCCTTCATAGTAATTGCCCTGCCTGAATTCTGGAAGTATTTCATAGTCGACTATCTCCCCGCATAAAATATCGGGGATAGCGCCTTCAAGACCGTATCCTGTGGTTATCTGAACCTGCCCCTGAGAGCTGAAGGTCTTTGGCTTGACAAGTATAAGCACCCCGTTGTCAGAACCTTTCCGTCCAATTCCCCATAATTCAGCCAGCCGCTGGGCATAATCGGCCTTGTCATATCCCATCAGGTCGCTGACAGTAATTATCGATATCTGAGTAGATGTTGTATCATCGAAGGCCACAAGCTTCTGTTCAAGTGCGTTTATTTCCTGCTGCGTCAGCATTCCTGCAAAATCATTCACAAGCCTTGGAGGAACCTGCGGCTCGGGAAAATCCTGACCCGTGACGGTTACCGAAGTAAAGGCCAGGACAATTGCAATTATGGTAAGAAATTTATATAATAGCTTGAAATTCATTGCTTTTCTGGTTGCTCATTGTCTTCAAATGAGATATCATCGGGAAGTTCATTCACATCATCCCTGCTGTGCGGGAAATGTTCCCGAAGCTGCCGGCCGGCCATCAGAATCCCTTCAATAATTCCCTCGCAATATTTACCCTCCCTGAAATTACTCACAAGGATGTTTTTTATTACATCCCAGAAACCATCGGGGACCTTGCTGTTGATTCCGGCATCGCCAATAATGGCGAACTCCTTGTTCCTGACTGCCAGATAAAAGAGGACACCGTTTCTGTCCTCCGTCTCGTGCATCTTAATATGCCAGAAAATCCATGCAGCCCTGTCGAGGACATTGCCCGAAAGACTGGTTTCGAGATGAACCCTTATCTCGCCGGAAGTTTCTCCTTCAGCTTCCTTAATGGCATCCCGTATCTGAAGCTGCTGCTCCTTCGTGAAAAAAGCCGATGCCTTGATTTCCATTTCCCGGGCCGGGTTAGAATGTAACTTCAGGAGCTTTTTCAGCTCCTTCCATCGACTCGAAATATGGTCTGGCTGTGAATCCGAACATCCCGGCAATAACATTCTGCGGGAATCGTCTTATATAAGTGTTCATGGACTGGGCAACTTCATTGAATTTCCGGCGCTCGGTCGAAATGCGGTTCTCGGTACCTTCAAGCTCCACCTGAAGATCCCTGAAATTCTGGGTGGCTTTAAGTTCGGGATAACGTTCCACAACCACCATAAGCCTCGAAAGTGCAGAGCTAAGACCACCCTGGGCAGCCTGGAATTCCTGAAGATTTTCAGCGGTCATGTTTGCCGGATCGACCGTAACCTGAGTGGCTTTTGCACGTGCCTCAATAACCTGAGTAAGAGTCTCCTGCTCAAAAGCAGCTGCTCCCTTGACTGTATTTACAAAGTTTGGTATAAGATCGGCCCTGCGCTGGTATTGAGTCTCAACATTTCCCCACTGGCTTGTAACGCCTTCCTGGAGGGAAACCATCTGGTTATAAGCCCTGGTACCCCATGAAACAAGACCCAGTACAATAAGTCCGAGAATAACTCCAACTATAATCCAAATGATGCAACCTTTTTTCATTTTGTGCGGTTTTAAAAATTTTATCAAAGGTAAATAATTCCTTATAATCTGAATGGAAAAATTTTTCTGCCCACCTAAAACATTCTTGTTCCCGCCTGAAATGAATCCATTAATTTCTAATTTTACCTCCAAACTTTTCTCACATGAGAACAATCGCCATAGTTGCAGGAGGAGATTCATCCGAATATGAGATTTCAGTAAAGAGCGCCCGTGAGGTGTTAAGCCTGATCTCAGGGAAATACAATGCTTTCCTGATTATGATAAGAGGTACGGCCTGGTACTGGGAAGATCCGAAGGGAAGACGCTTCAATATCGACAAGAATGATTTTACCCTAAAAACCATCGATCAGAAGATCAGGTTCGATGCTGTTTTCATAGCCATTCACGGAACTCCCGGCGAAAACGGACTTCTCCAGGGTTATCTCGACATGATGAAGATCCCCTATACAAGCTGCAGTGCATTCTGTTCGGCCCTCACATTCAACAAGCAGGCCTGCAAGCTCTATCTTAAGGAGTATGGCATACCTATGGCCCGTAACATTCTCTTCGGCAGGGAAAATATGCCGGATACTGACTCAATAATTTCAAAAACAGGTCTTCCGTGCTTTGTAAAGCCCAA
>JAVEXG010000119.1:0-10808 GCA_034004115.1 Bacteroidales bacterium
GCTGGCTTCAATGAAAGTGATAGAGATAAACTCCGCCGTGAAACCGTACTCGCGAATGTATATCGCAACCAGACTCAAAGAGGCCGACAGCCAGAGGGACCTTCTCAACAGGCGGCAACAGAAGGAACTCGACTTCTACCTTACCGACTTCGGCAAGGAGATAAAAGAAACGGGACGCAACGGACTGTCGATGCTATGGCATAACGGACTGAAAACGAATCCGGCCAGCGGAACGATCACCCGGCTGAGAAGAGACCTTTTCTACTACAAGGATTCATTGTTCTCACTTACGGTAAACCCCATACTCGGAGGGGATCTGTTCGGGACCTCTGAAGGGAGGGCGACATATATCCGCAACGGGGCAGAGGCGCGTGCATACATCGGCAAATGGGGATTCTTCGCATCGCTGCGCGACAACCATGAGAAGCCCCTGCTCGGGCGTCCGGAATACCTCACGAAACGCGAGGGGGGACATATAAAGAACAGTACCGACTGGAGCGACATGCAGGGAGGATTCACCTACGCATGGAAGTGGGGCAGCGCCGGACTGCTGAAAGACCGCCAGCAGTGGGGAAACAACTATAACGGTGCGAATATCTTCGGAGGAAACAATCCGACATTCGTCCAGCTGAGACTCAACATCAATCCGGTGAAATGGTTCAACTTTAACTATTTCCACGGGTGGCTCAACTCGATGGTGGTCGACAGCTCGCGGTCATACTGGCAGACCAGCAGCTACGGAACAAGCTACCACAAAGTGTACCACAAGAAATATGTCGCTGCCAACATGTTCACGTTCACTCCGTTCAGAAACCTCAATGTCTCGGCCGGAAACAGCATAGTGTACAGCGACAGGAAGTTCAACGTTGCATACCTTATACCCCTGTTCTTCTACAAGTCGGTGGATCATTCCCTCACCTCGGGGATCGAGAACATGAACTCGCAGATGTTCTTCGACATAAGCTCAAGACAGATAAGGAACCTTCACCTGTATGCAACCCTGTTCGTCGACGAACTGTCGGTGAGCAGGTTCACCCGGGATGATGAATGGAACTTCTTCAGCTGGAAGACGGGCTTCCGGCTGAGCAACTTCCCGCTGCAGAACATTGCGCTGACGACGGAATTCACCTACACCTATCCCCTCGCCTACCGGCATCATATACCTGTTGTCACGTTTGAGACCGCCGAATTTAACCTTGGGCATTACCTGAAGGACAACTCCCGCGAGTGGCACCTGGCACTCGATTACCGTCCGGTGAGGGCGCTGGATATATGCTTCAGTATCACAGATGCTGTCAGGGGTCCGGATTACACCGAGCTGGGCGGCCCGAGGGTGGGTAATCCGCCACTGGCATCGGTGGAGTGGCATCATACGACTGTAGGTCTGAGGGCGGCGTATCAGGTCATCAATGACCTGTATGCATGGGGAAGTGTAAGCAAGAGCAATGTAAGGGGGGATGAGAGGTGGACGGCGGGGTACTTCTATGGTAATAAGAATGTTGCAAATTTTGGAGTAACCATGGGGTTCTGAGGGTCTCTGGCAGAAACTACTTTTTCGAAACAGAGTGAGAGCCCGCCCGCGTCTCCGGGCTAAAGCCCGGAGTTAGGGGATGGTGCAGCATGGTCTCTGTATCCACTGCTACAGCAGGCTGGAGGATCGGAATAAATAGATAATGATTCTCACAGAGGCACCCCTCTTTGCGTAGCAGAGAGAGCCTGTCCCGCCTCAGGCGGGAGGACGGGGGTGAGTTCATGCTGATACCAGAGAGGGGGCCCACGCGCATCTCCGGGCTGAAGCCCGGAGTTAGGGGATGGTGCAGCATGGTCTCAGTACCGACTGCTACGGCAGGCTGGAGGATGGGAATAAAAAGATAACGAGTCTCACAGAGGCACCCCTCGTTGCGAAGCAGAGAGAGCCTGTCCCGCCTCAGGCGGGAGGACGGGGGTGAGTTCATGCTGACACCAGAGTGGGGCCGGGGGTGAGTTCATGCCGGCAAAATTCTGCTATTCATCAAATGTTAAGTTATATTAGTCAAAATCAAATCATCACGATTTGACAAGATGCAAATGATAGCTTAAATTCAAGCTTCAAATAAACCATCAGGTTTATAGCATGGATCTATTTTTCTTAAATCCAAAGAAAAACTGACCTGTCATTTATAATGATAAGGATCATGAAGAGAATCATGTCATCTTGGATAATTTCGATCTTGCTGATTTCCGGTTCAGTATTTGCCCAGGATTTCACCTTTGTTGTTATTCCGGATCCCCAGAATGAGACCGAGTATAATCCGGCGATGCTTACTTCGCAGATGGACTGGATCATAAATCACAGGTATCCGGATAATCTTGTATTTGTGACCTGCGTTGGCGATCTGGTCAACTCAGGCAGCTGGGAAGAATATCTCACCGCCGACGCCGCATTCGATCGTCTTGATAACGCCGGCGTCCCTTACAGCCTGGGTATAGGCAATCATGAAAGTAGCAGTCTGTGGTCAAGGTTTTTCGGAGTTTCCCGTTTTTCATCAAAAAGCTGGTTTGGAGGCTCATATAATGACATGAATACATATTCCCTTTTCAGTGCATCAGGGCATGATTTCATCCTGATCAATCTGCAGTTCAGCCCTACCACTGATATAATAAACTGGGCCGATAACCTGCTGTCGACTTATTCCAACCGCAGGGCGATCGTAGAGCAGCATGATATCCTGAATGTTGACAACTCATGGTTGAACAGGTCTTCCTATGATGCCTTAAGGGATCATCCGAACCTCTTCCTGATGGTCTGCGGGCACATGAACACCAGCACTGACGGAGCAGCTTATGTAGCCGGAACAGGGACCGACGGCCACACCATCCATGTGGTACTTGCAAACTACCAGGCTATATCGTACGGCAACGGCTACCTGAGGCTTTTACGTTTCTCGCCAGCGAATGACAGGATCTATATGACCACATATTCCCCCTGGACAAAATCGTCATTAACGACCTATCCTGACCGGATGGAGCTGGCTTATAACATGAACAACACTTCTTCCAGTCCGGAGATCATCACAACAGGGACTTTCAGCACTTTCAGAAGCGAAGAGGTGGGAACACCTTCGGGGGAACAGAGCTATACAGTTGCAGGCACAGATCTTTCGGACGGTATTGTGATCACTGCACCGGATGATTTTGAAATCTCCACAACACCGGGAAGCGGATTCAGATCATCAGTCACCCTGTGGCCTGACAATGGGACCGTTGCTTCAACCCGGATCTATGTCCGTTACAATCCATCAGGAACAGGCACTGTAAGAAGGAACATAACCAATGCCAGCGACGGGGCCGCTACCAGGTATGTTCCTGTTGAAGGCATGGTCAATTACTACACTTTGTCGGTTGAAACAGGAAGTAACGGCAGAATAGAGCTTAGTCCTCCCGGAGGAAGTTACAGCGCAGGCACGTTAGTCACGCTTACTGCTTCCCCGAATGAAGGTTATGCTTTCGACGGCTGGTCAGGCGACCTTTCGGGAAGTGACAATCCTGCCGTAATGACCATTAACAGTAATCTTTGGGTAAGGGCAGGATTTGTTGGGTCGCCTTTCACGACGGTGGGTCTGGAAGCAACTTCTGACACCAGGATGAGTGAAAGTCAGGGCACATATAACTATGGAAGCTCTTCGACCTTGTCTGTCAGTAAGGATCCTGATCACCGCCAGGGAGTGCTTCTTAAATGGGACCTGGCAGATCTAGACATACATTCAGATGCAATAGTTGTTTCGGCCAGTTTAACCTTTTACGTTACGGATCCTTCGGCATGTGATCTCAGTCTGTACAGAATGCGGCGTTCGTGGGTTGAAGGCACAGAATACGGTTCTCCCGGTACAGGGGCCTCATGGGAATATTACGATGCAGGAAGCAGCAGGTGGGGCACGGAAGGAGCACAGAATACCGACAACGACCGTTACAATACCGACCTCTGGGATGCAGATGCAGGGGTGTTTTCTACTAGCGGAAGTGTTACAATACCCCTTAACCGGAACGGATTAGAAGTAGTGCAGGGGTGGATTACAAATCCGTCGGGAAACCACGGGCTCACCATACAGAATTATTCGGGTCAGTCAGAAGGATCAACCGATCCATGGATTGTGAGGTCAAATGAGAGTTCCTCATATTTCGGTCCGAGGCTTAACATCAGCTGGTGCGTGGTGACAGCAGGAGCAATAGGTCATTCGCATAATATATGCTTTAATTCTGTTCCGCCGGCCCTGACCAGCACAGAAGACGGCACAGGATCAAGCACATTATATTATCGCTGGGAATCAAACAGGAATCTTGATGAACCATCCTGGTCGGTAATCCCCGGTCAGACGGGAGAGGCTTATGCCCCGGAAGCTTTAACAGAAACCACACAATACAGGAGGACAACTGTTTCGGTGATAAACAATGTTGCTTATGAATCATCGCCGACAGAACCTGTTCAGATAACGGTTCAGACTCCTGTAGATGCCGGGGTAATTGGTTCTGACCAGACCATATGTTACAATACGATCCCTTCAGTTCTGACCAGCATAACGGAGGGGGCCGGATCGGGAGCGATATCATACCGATGGGAATGGAATGCCAACATTGATGCTCCGGATTGGTCAGTAATTCCCGGCGAGACAGGAGCATCGTATACTTCCGGGCCGCTGACAGAGACCACACAATACAGAAGGATAGCTGTTTCAACTGTTGACCATATGACCTGTGAATCATCACCTGCGGAAGCAGTTCAGATAAAGGTTCAGGTTCTCCCAACTGCGGGTATGATCGGTTCTGATCAGACAATATGTCACAACTCAATTCCGGCAGCTCTGACAAACATAACAAACGGGACAGGTTCGGGAGCGATAACATATCGCTGGGAATCAAATTCAGATAAAGATGCACCGGAATGGTCGGAGATAGCCGGTCAGACTGGGATAGCCTATACTCCGGGACCTCTTCAGGAGACCACACATTACCGGAGGATAACCATTTCAACCGCAGATGGCGTGTCATGTGAATCATCGCCTTCAGATACGGTAAGTATAACAATGCTCAGTAACGGATCGTGGGCAGGCAGTGTATCGGGAGACTGGGAAGTTCCGGAAAACTGGTGCGGCGGTGTACCGGGTAATAATGCCGACATTTACATACCGCCTGGCACAACGGTACATGTAACATCACCGGCCAGCTCTCCAATAATATGCAGGGACCTGACAGTAGCAGGAACCCTTGTCATCGATGCCGGGGCAGCCCTCACAGTATACGGGGAATTGTCGCTGACAGAGGATGGTAATCTGTACATCAATTATGAAAAGAGTATGACCGCGCCGGATATTAATGATGAAATAGCGTCACTCATAACTAATTCCCCGGTTGAAGCTAATATTCAGATATGCCTCGACGTTGACACTCTTAATGCCTGCCTGTGGGATTTCTTTTCCCCGCCGGTAAGTGAACTTGATGTAGCAATATTCACCGATAATGAATGCGAGCCGGCACAGTTCATAGAGAGCCTTGTGACTGATGTCGATTCTACGGGTGATCCCTTCATTGAAAGAGGTTGGGTATCGTGGGATAATCTCCGGTACTTCAATGAAAGTGGACCGGATACACTGGATAACACTTTTAACAGCCTAATCGCCGGAAAAGGATACAATTTACGGTATACAAGGCCGGCTACATATAATTTTACAGGGATACTCAACACCTCCATCTCTAAGCTTGATCTGGCATGCACGGGGGAATCCGTGCACTGGTCGGGATATAATCTGATCGGCAATCCGTTCACCAGTGGAATAAATGTCGAGGAGATGTTCAGGGATCCGGAGTGGCCGTCAAGTGTTCATAAGACCGTGTGGTTAATGCGCAATGGAAAATGGCGTGTATGGTCAAATGGCATAGGTGTTCCTGATGACGCTAACCAGGGTCACATTCCACCCATGCAGGCTTTCTTTGTTAAGGCAACAGCCGGAGGGAGTGTCAGCCTGCCATGGATAAAGGAGCATCACAAAAATCATGAATACAAAGATGAAGATCCCTTAATCCCTATGGTAAGGCTTTCAGTATCTGCAAACGGTAAAGCAGGTGAAACCGTCATCAGGTTTGATGAAAAGAATAAACCGGATTGCGATAAAGACTATGACGCACCCAGAGTCTTCTCAGATCCGGACGAACCTTCAATATATACATCACTTAACGGTATTGATTACACAATAAACGGTTTGCCCAAGCCATATGAATTCGTTGATATACCTGTCAATATTGAAATGATTACAGAATCAAGACATACCATTACCGCAATGCAGATTCAGGGGCTTAACGGTTATAAAGTTTTGCTTAGAGATAAACTAACCGGTACACTCACTGACCTTAAATCAGTTAACGAGTATTCTTTCTCAGCTCCTTCAGGATCAGTAAAAGATCGTTTTCTACTAAGCATAATCAATATATCAACCGGTATTGAAGAGCAGCCATTAGCAGAAGGTCTTTTCAACATATACCCGGGATCGGGCTTTATTAACATACTGCCGGTTACTGATAAATGGTCGGGAAAAAAAGGATCAGTAAAGGTTATGGATCTTTCGGGGAGACCTGTCAGAGAGCTGCATAATGCGGAATTTATCAGGAACAACCTTATTCGTTTGCCATCGCCGAAAGCAGGAGGGATATATTTTGTAGAAATGAGATCGGGAAACTTCAGGTTTGTTGGGAAGGTCGTTGTCAGGTAAACAGGGTTGTTCCTGGTTCCTGGTTCCTAGGCAACTCACGGGGATCCCCTCCGGGAGGGGAACCGCATTGTGCTGCTCAGCACCACTTGAGCTATCTTGACCCCTTGAACCTTGAATCAGAATTGCAGAATCGCAGAATTGCAGAATAATTGAATTAATCCCAGAATATAACCCAATATCCCTCCTTCCGTTGGACTGTTATCCGTTTTTTTGTATTTTTGTCAGTTTTTCAATCAAATTACACAATTTTAAGCATATACGCGAATGGGAAAACGGTTTCCTGAATATAAAGGTCTTGATCTGTCGGGGGTAAACAAGGAGATACTGAAGATATGGGACGAGAACGGCACTTTCCGGAAGAGTGTCCGCCAGCTTAACGGCAAGGGAGAGTTTGTGTTCTACGAAGGTCCGCCTTCAGCTAACGGGATACCGGGGATCCACCATGTGATGTCGCGAACCATCAAGGATGCCATATGCCGCTACAAGACACAGTGCGGTTACGAGGTAAAGCGCAAGGCGGGATGGGATACACACGGACTGCCCGTGGAACTGGGCGTGGAAAAGGCCATGGGGATCACCAAGGAGGACATAGGAACAAAGATCTCAATAGAGGAATATAACAAGGCCTGCCGCATCGATGTGATGAAATATACCGACCTGTGGGAAGACCTCACCAGGAAAATGGGATACTGGATCAACATGGACGACCCCTATATCACCTACGACAACAGGTATATAGAGACTCTGTGGTGGCTGCTTAAACAGCTCTATGCGGGCGGATACCTCTACAAGGGATATACCATTCAGCCTTACTCCCCGGCCGCAGGGACCGGCCTGAGCTCCCATGAGCTCAACCTTCCGGGCTGCTACCGCGACGTGAAGGATACAACATGTACCGCCCTCTTCAGGGTCATAAGGGATGAGAAATCGGAATTCCTGTTCAGGGATACAGATACAGCTGACGTCCACATAATGGCATGGACAACTACTCCATGGACCCTGCCGTCAAATACCGCCCTGGCGGTGGGCGCCGATATAACCTACGTGAAGGTGAGAAGCTTCAATCCGTATTCTGGCAATCCCATAACAGTGGTGCTGGCAAAGGACCTTCTCAAGTCCATGTTCCCGGAAGCTGCTGCAGAAACTGATCTGCCGGAATACAAAGCCGGCGACAGGAAGATCCCTTACAAGGTCATAGGGGAGATGAAAGGAAGCATGCTGAAGGGCATAGGCTATGAGCAGCTCATAGACTGGGTGAAGCCGGATGACGGGGCTTTCAGGGTGATAACGGGGGATTTCGTGACCACCGAGGATGGAACGGGCGTTGTTCATATAGCCCCTACATTCGGGGCGGACGACTACCGCGCCGGCAAGGAGAATAACATCCCGCCCCTCATCGTCAAAAGAAAGGACGGCACTTACGGACCCCTGGTAGACAAGCTCGGATACATGGTGCCGATAAGGGACCTCGACATAGATTTCGTACGGGAGCGGGTCAACACGGCAACATACACCGGTTTTGAAGGACGTCCCGTAAAGAATGAATACGACGCGAGCCTTGATCCCGATGCCGACACCCTCGATGTTGACATAGCAGTAATGCTGAAGCAGCAGGGCAAAGCCTTCAGGATAGAGAAGCAGACACACAGCTATCCCCACTGCTGGAGGACCGACAAGCCGGTGCTGTACTATCCGCTCGACGCGTGGTTCATACGCACCACAGCGTTCCGCGACAGGATGACGGAGCTCAACAACACCATCAACTGGAAACCGCAATCGACGGGAACAGGACGGTTCGGCAAGTGGCTGGAGAACCTTGTCGACTGGAACCTCTCAAGATCGCGATTCTGGGGAACACCCCTGCCGATATGGGTCACGGAGGACAGGACGGAAGAGAAATGCATAGGCTCGGCAGCCGAGCTTAAGGAAGAAATAGAAAAGTCGGTGCAGGCCGGCTTCATGAGCTCCAATCCGCTTGAGAGCTTCAACGAGGGAGACAACTCCCCGGAAAACTATAACAAGTTCGACCTTCACAGGCCGTTCGTGGACGACATAGTGCTGGTGAGCCCTACAGGCAGAAAGATGTTCCGCGAACCTGACCTCATAGACGTGTGGTTCGACTCGGGAGCGATGCCCTACGCGCAGGCGCACTATCCTTTCGAGAACAAGGATAACTTCCAGGATATGTTCCCCGCCGACTTCATAGCCGAAGGTGTTGACCAGACCAGGGGATGGTTCTTCACCCTTCATGCAATAGCAACAATGATATCGGATTCGGTATCGTTCAGGAACATAATATCGAACGGACTGATCCTCGACAAGAACGGCAACAAGATGTCGAAGAGGCTCAACAACTCGGTCGATCCGTTTGCCGCCATAGAGGAGCACGGCTCGGATCCCCTGCGGTGGTACCTCCTCACCAACTCCCAGCCGTGGGACAACCTCAAGTTCGACATAGCAGGCGTGGACGAGGTAAAGAGGAAGTTCTTCGGGACACTGTACAACACCTATTCCTTCTTCTCGCTCTATGCCAACATCGACAATTTCAGATACAGGGAGGATGAGATACCGGTAAGCGAGCGTCCGGAGATAGACCGCTGGATAATATCGCTTCTGAATACCCTGGTCAAAGAGGTCGGGAAATGCTACGACGATTATGACCTCACGCGTGCCGGACGGGCAATACAGGATTTCGTCACGGAGAACCTCAGCAACTGGTACGTAAGGCTCAACAGGAAGCGCTACTGGGGAGGGGAATACGATAAAGACAAGCTGGCGGCATACCAGACACTTTACCTGTGCCTTGAGACTGTGGCCAGGCTGGCGGCGCCTCTTGCTCCGTTCTATATGGACAGGCTCTTCACCGACCTCAACAATGCAACAGGAAGATTCGACGAGGAGTCGGTGCATCTTACGCTTTTCCCCGACTATGACGAAAAGCTTATCGACGGGGAGCTTGAAGAGCGTATGGACATAGCTCAGAAGATCTCGTCGATGATACTCGGTCTGCGCAGGAAGGCAGGCATACGCGTGCGCCAGCCGCTGGCAAGGATAATGGTGCCGGTGCCCGACAGGTCGTTCAGGGAGAAGTTCGAAGCAGTGCAGGACCTGATCCTTGCAGAGGTCAACGTCAAGGAAGTTGAGTTCATCGATGACACGTCGGCGTTGCTCATAAAGAAGATAAAACCGAACTTCAAGGTGCTGGGTCCGCGTTACGGCAAGCTGATGAAGGATATAGCAGCATTCGTGTCGATGCTCAACCAGGAGGAGATAGCCGAGTTCGAACAGAAAGGCACAAGGCAGTTCGTGATAAGCGGTAAACAGACGACGCTGACCATCGAGGATGTGGAGATCATCTCGGAAGACATACCCGGCTGGCAGGTGGCTAACGACGGCAGGCTGACAGTGGCCCTGGATGTGACTGTCACCGATGAGCTGAGGTATGAAGGCATAGCCAGGGAGTTCGTGAACCGTATCCAGAACATACGCAAGGAGAGCGGCTTTGACGTCACCGACAAGATCACGGTGCTGATAGAGGATCTGGACCTGGTGAGGGAAGCTGTTAAGAGACACGCATCATATATAGGGTCGCAGACGCTGGCCACAACCGTAGAGGTAACCGATAACTTCGCCGCCGGCAATGTGAGGGATGTGGAGATAGAGGAAGTGATGGTGAAGGTGGCGGTGGAGAGGAAGGGATGAGTTCACTCCCGGCAGATCTCTGCCTGCAGGCTACATGAATTCACCAACGGCCCCTCTCTGCTGCTGGTCTTAATGAACTCACCCCCGGCCTCCCGCCTGAGGCGGGACAGGCTCTCTCTGCTTCGCAAAGAGGGGGTCACCCTCACCTTAGGTCTGAAGTCCGGAGTCAGTGCAAAGAACAAGACAGCAGTGCTTTCAACTGATGTGGCAGGTGCTGACAAGGCAAAAAAAAGCCGCCTCATTTCTGAGACGGCCGTTTTTAGAATTAATTTCTTTCCGATAGCTTATCCAGCGCCCAGAGCCCTGCGCCTTGAGCCTTTATTTCTGCTTCATTTTAGCATCCATACACAGAGTGGCATGAGGAAC
>JAVEXG010000120.1:0-10765 GCA_034004115.1 Bacteroidales bacterium
GAGGGCTGGCCTTCCAGTAGCCCGGGTCTCACCCCGGGGTAGGGGCAATAATACCAATCCGACCCCGGAGGGGTGGCCTTCAATTTTTACATGTAATTGGAAGTCAACCCGCTCCGGGGTTGTACATTGTGTGTGGTGCTCTCTTCCCGGGGCGAGACCCGGGCTACTGGAAGTCGACACCCCAGGTGTCGGAATAGGTTGAATTAATGTTTGGTACGATAGAAGGTCCTGGAAATATTAAACTCATCTTAACTTTGAGTGTCTTTCGCATAAAACAGGAAAATAACAGTTCCCCTCCATGACAAAAATTATTATTAAGTGCCTGATTCGGATAACATCGGATTCAGAATATTCATAATTTGGCAGCCTCAAAGTTTCGATGACTTACCTCTAACCTGTACTGATATGTTCAAAGGACTCTTACTGAAGTGTAAGATGAAAAGGATCACCCTAATCATCTTTGCTCTGCTTGCACCGTCAATTCTTATGGCCTCAGGCGGCAATAATTACTCAATCGGGCCAATACGACTTGAATTTATTTTCTTCGGACTTATACTGCTCGGAGTTGCCCTTTTTCATAAGCATACTTTCTGGGTGGCAGTGACCGGGCTTGCCGTTCTGATGACCTTCAAGCTGGTGTTTGACCCGGGCTTTCATTTCATGGAGCACTTCTTCGGAACAACACCGATGGCTGAACAGTTTATGGATAAGGAGTTGAGACAGGGAGAATGGGGAATTATCCTGAACCTGCTTGGGTTGCTTCTTGGATTTGCCATGCTTTCGAAGATATTCGAGGAATCGGGAGTGCCGGAGCTGCTTCCCCGTTACCTTCCCAACGACTGGAAAGGACCTTTCCTTCTCCTTGTATTTGTATTCATTCTGTCATCATTCCTTGATAATATTGCAGCAGCACTCATTGGAGGTACTATCGCCCTGGTTGTCTTCAAAAACAAGGTACACATTGGCTATATTGCGGCGTTGGTCGCTGCCAGTAATGCCGGAGGCGCCGGCAGTGTGGTAGGCGATACAACAACCACAATGATGTGGATCGACGGAGTATCTGCTTTCAATGTGCTTCATGCTTATGTGGCAGCCTTTGCGGCTCTGCTGTTTTTTGCATGGTTCGGGGCTCATCAGCAGGATAAATACCAGAAGATTCAGAGCGACTCCAACCCGGATGTCCGTATCGACTGGATGAAGTTATTTGTGGTTGCCCTGATCCTTGCCGGCGCCATAATTTCAAATATAGTGTACGACATGCCCGCCCTGGGTGTATGGATCGCATTGATTATAGGTGCATTCCTCACCAAAGCTCCATGGAAGGAGATCCCCGGGGCACTGAAGGGCACAATATTCCTTCTTTGCCTTGTTACATGTGCCTCCCTGATGCCTGTTGAAGAATTGCCTGACGCTTCGTGGATTACGGCCTTCTCTCTCGGATTCCTCTCGGCGGTTTTCGACAACATCCCGCTTACGAAACTTTGTCTCGATCAGGGACATTACGACTGGGGCATGCTTGCATACTCCGTAGGGTTTGGCGGATCGATGATCTGGTTCGGCTCATCGGCCGGTGTGGCAATCACAAACAAATTTCCCGAGGGGAGGAATGTGGTTCTCTGGATTAAAAATGGCTGGCATGTTGCTGTAGCCTATGTTATTGGCTTTTTTGCCCTCTTCCTTGTAATGGGATGGGAACCTGCAGATAATAAGGAACATAAAATTATTAACTGCCCGGTACCGGGGTGCCCCATGGCAGACCAGCCAACTGCGGAATCACATACTGTGTCATTCCATGACCTTACAAAAGATTGAAATATGTGATTATTTGTTTATTTTTGTGGCCTTAAAATTCCACACCTAATAAACTAATTATTCATGACCTTTGGTAAATTCAAACTTCAAAATCCTTTTGTCAAAAAGGTCCTTTTATTTTTTCTGTTTTCGATAATCCCGCTAATGACATTTGCCTCATCAGGCAATGTACCCTCAATCGGGCCGGTCAGACTTGAATTCATTCTGTTTGGTCTTGTGCTTCTCGGTGTCGCCTTGTTTCACAAGCATACTTTCTGGGTGGCTGTCACCGGACTGACTGTCATCCTGACATTCAAGCTGATATTTGATCCCGGATTCCATTTCATGGAACATATGTTCGGGGAACTGCCCATGAGTGAACAGTTCCTCGACAAGGAAGTACGTCAGGGAGAATGGGGAATCATGCTTAACCTTCTTGGACTGCTGCTTGGCTTTGCAATCCTGTCGAAAATATTCGAGGAATCAAAAGTTCCGGAAATTCTTCCGAATTATCTTCCCGATGACTGGAAAGGTCCTTTCCTGCTTCTTGTTTTCGTATTCATAATGTCGGCTTTCCTCGACAATATAGCCGCCGCGCTTATCGGAGGCACAATTGCACTGGTTGTATTCAGGAACAAGGTGCATATCGGATACCTTGCAGCCATTGTCGCTGCGAGCAATGCCGGAGGAGCCGGCAGCGTTGTAGGCGACACCACCACCACGATGATGTGGATCGACGGGGTTAGTGCCTTCGATGTTCTCCATGCATTTATCGCTGCGATTTTCGCCTTTGTCTTCTTTGCATGGTTCGGCTCGCACCAGCAGCATAAATACCAGGTGATCCAGAAGGATGCCGTAACCGGAGTAAAAATCGAGTGGAAAAGGATATTTGTTGTCGCCATGATACTTGTCGGTGCAATCCTGTCAAATGTCCTTTACGATATGCCCGCCCTCGGAGTCTGGATCGCTCTCATTCTTGGAGCATTTATTATAAAGATCCCGTGGAAAGAGATTCCCGGTTCAATACTCGGTACCATTTTCCTGCTCTGTCTCGTAATGTGCGCCTCCATGATGCCGGTTGAAGAACTTCCCAATGCAAGCTGGGGAACAGCATTTGCCCTCGGATTCCTCTCTTCGGTTTTTGATAATATCCCGCTCACCAAGCTGTGCCTCGACCAGGGACACTACGACTGGGGGATTCTTGCCTTTGCAGTTGGTTTTGGCGGATCAATGGTATGGTTCGGATCATCGGCAGGCGTAGCTTTAACAAACAAATTTCCCGAAGGCCGCGATGTTGTAAAGTGGATAAAAAACGGCTGGCATATTCCGATTGCCTATGTGATAGGTTTCTTTGCCCTTTACCTTATTATGGGATGGCATCCCACCGATAACAAGGAACACAAGGTCATTAACTGCCCTGTACCGGGATGCCCGATGGCAAATCATGCTGAGGCCCTGCTGCCGCCAGGAACTGTAGGTTACCATGAATTATTAAAGCAGGAATAGATAGTACCTGCTTTAGGTAAGCCAGTAATAAAATCATACACTTTAAATAATCAGGCCCGTCATGGCCTGATTATTGTTATTGGACTTTTTTCAGAAAGTCTTAACTTTATATGCTTAAATAATACCGGAATGAAGAAATTAATAATAATCACAACACTGATAATGACCCAGGCGCTAAACTTATCTGCCGATACCGAAAAAGACATTAAGGCAGTTATAAAAAATGTTACAGTATACCCCGACAGGGCACAGGTTAACCACGAGGGCACCTTCGACCTGACGGCAGGAACATCGATTCTCAAACTAGGATCCCTCTCGCCGTATATCGATCCGGGAAGCATCCAGGCAAAGGGATTCGGCGATTTCACTATACTTTCGGTAAATCACAGGAATAATTACCTTGAAAATCTCGAGGCCATTCCCGAAGTGAAAACAATCCGGAGCCAGATTGAAGCCCTTCAGCTCAAGGTCGAGGACGAGAAAGCAGCAATCTCGGTTCTGAACGAGAAAGAGGCCTTTCTGGTAGCCAACAGGGCCATCCTTGTAAAGGAAACCACCTTTTCGGTTGAGCAGCTTAAGACTGTGATGGAACTCTACACAAACAACATGGAACAGGTCAAGACAACCGTGCTTAAGAAAACAAGGCTCATAAAGGATTACGAGAAACAGATCGAGGCCCTCCAGAAGCAGATATCCGAGAAATTCGGAAAACAGCAGCTTCCCTCGGGCGAAATATCAGTTACAGTTTCAGCTGAAAAACCCGTTTCCGGGAAACTTGCCTTCAGCTATGTTGTGAACAATGCCGGATGGTACCCTTCGTACGATATCAGGGTTGATAATATAGCCAGACCGGTTACAATTTATTACAAGGCAAATGTCTTTCAGAACACAGGTGTGACCTGGAAGGATGTAAAGCTTAGTTTTTCAAATGCAACACCATGGGTATCGGGCGATATCCCTGTTCTGTTTCCCTGGTTTATTGACTATTACGTTCCGGCTCCCGAACCAAGGGTTATGATCAGGGGTGCCAAATCAGCCGGAGTGAGGGAAGAAGCCAGATTAAACGAGACAGTAATGGTCGCACAGGAAGCAATGGATCAGTATGCTGAAGCTGCACCCGTGGCAATAGATAAGACTGTCGGGGAAACCACTGTATCTTTCGATGTGGCTGCACCCTTTACAATTGAGCCTGACGGCAAGGTTCAGACAATCGAGATCCAGCGAACCACAACCCCTGCGGAATACAAATACGTCACAGTTCCGAAGCTTTCACCCCTTGCATACCTTACCGGGAACATTTCCGGATGGGCTGAACAAAACCTCATCGGAGGTGAAGCAACCTTATACTTTGAAAACACTTACGTGGGAAAATCATTCCTGAATGTGAACCAGCTGAAGGACACCCTCACCGTGTCGCTTGGAAATGACAACAGCATACTCGTGAAAAGAGAAAAACGAAAGGATTTCACTAGCAGGAAAACCTTCGGATCAAACCAGACAGAAACCTATTCATTCCTGATCACAGTAAGGAATAATAAGTCCGCTCAGATAAAAATCACCGTCAACGATCAGATTCCCCTGTCATCAAACAGCGGGATAGAGGTTGAAGCAGAAGAGCTTTCGGGAGGTGTTTATAACAGGCAGACCGGCGAAGTAAGCTGGAACCTTGAAATCAAACCTCAGGAAACCAGGGAAATTATTCTTACATACTCGGTTAAGTATCCAAAGGACAAAACCATAATTCTCGAATAAAGACCTTAAAAGATGAAAATTCTGGGAAATCTCATCTGGCTGATATTTGGAGGTATAATTATCGCCATAGAATACTTTATCGGAAGCCTGATCCTTATGCTGACAATAGTAGGTATCCCTTTCGGCCTCCAGACACTCAAAATGGGATCACTGTCACTATGGCCCTTCGGCAGAACAAGCAGGATGGAACCGCAGGCTTCAGGCTGCCTTTATATTTTCATGAACGTGCTTTGGCTTATATGCGGCGGTATCTGGATCGCACTGACTCATGCTTTCTTCGGTGTCCTGCTTTATATTACAATAATAGGTATCCCCTTCGGCAACCAGCATTTTAAGCTTACCGAAGTGGCTATCAATCCTTTCGGAAGACGGATCATCCACATCTGATGTCCTTCAAAGTTCAGATAAAGAGAAACCAGATATATGAGCAATCCTGAGACCAGTAATACACCTGCCGGCCGGTTCGGCAAATTCGGACTTATTGACCACATCACCCGTGAAACGGTAATTTACAACCCCGGCACCATAACAGGCAAGGGTGATGACTCGGCGGTCATCGACTCCGGCGATGAGCTTACGCTTGTATCAACCGATCTTCTTCTCGAAGGAATCCATTTCAACCTTGTGTACACACCTATGAAGCATCTCGGGTACAAGGCTGTAATAAGGGCAATCTCTGATATTTACGCCATGAATGGTACTCCGGAACAGATTCTGGTCGCAATTGGAATCAGCTCAAGGTTCAAGGTGGAACATCTGGAGGAGTTTTACGAAGGCATCGCACTTGCATGCAAGAGGTACAGGACAGACCTTGCAGGCGGAGACACAACCAGCTCCCTCACAGGCATGACAATCGGAGTGACTGCTATCGGAAAGGCAGCCAGGGACAGGATAGTTCGCAGAAACGGTGCCAGACCAAATGACCTGATTTGCTCAACAGGCAGTTTCGGAGCTTCGTACATGGGGCTTCAGGTCCTTGAACGTGAAAGGAAGATTTTCGATAAGGATAATCCGGTCCAGCCCGATCTGTCAGGTTATGAATACATTATAGAGCGCCAGCTGAAACCGGAATTCCCTGAAAAGGTCCTGAAGGATCTGTCTTCCGCCAATATACTGCCGACATCCATGATAGATGTTTCCGACGGGCTTGCCTCCGACCTGATCCACCTTTGCAGGTTGTCAGGCACGGGCTGCAGGATCTACCACGAGAGGATCCCGGTCGATAATGAAACCTGGAAAAGTGCGGAGGAGTTTAATATTGATCCCATGATCCCCGCCCTCAACGGCGGTGAGGATTATGAGCTGCTGTTCACCGTACCCCTGGACCAGGCGGAAACAATCAAATCCATACCCGACATCGCCCTGATAGGTCATATGACAGTTCAGGAGCAGGGATGCTTCCTGGTTACCGGCGAAGGCAATGAGGTGGAGCTCAGGGCACAGGGGTGGGAAAAGGAATAGTCTGTTAACGCGGGCCGCGTATTATTCCTCTTTCCGATTTGCGGATAAAATCAATTATGTACTCGCGGTCAGCCGACGGAGCAAATTCCTTTTCTATATATTCAAGGGCCTGGGATACATTCATCCCGTTCTGATAGATAACCCTGTAGATATTGTGAATATTATCGATCCTCTCTTTCGGGAAGCTGCGTCTGGTAAGTCCTACTGTATTGAGCCCGAGATAAGTCAGCGGATCCCGGTCGGCCTTGATGAAGGGAGGAACATCGGTCCTGACCTTTGAACCGCCTCCGATAATCACATGTCCGCCGATCCTTGCAAACTGGTGCACAAGCGTTCCGGCACTTAGTATGGCCCAGTCGTCAACCTTCACTTCGCCCGCCAGTCCTGAAGAGTTGCCCAGAATACAGTTATTTCCGACAATACAGTCGTGACCGATATGGGCGTAAGCCATTACGAGGCAATTTGCGCCGATAATTGTCGTTCCGGCGGCGGCTGTTCCCCGGTTGACAGTTACTGCTTCCCTTATTGTGGTTCCGTCACCGATCTCGGCCGTCGTATCTTCTCCCCTGAATTTCAGATCCTGCGGTATCCCTGAAATAACCGCCGATGGAAAGATCCTGCAATTCCTGCCTATCCTTGCGCCATAAAGCACCGTAGAATTCGGGCCTATCCATGTTCCCTCGCCAATTTCAACATTCTCATCGATATAGGCGAACGGTTCCACTGTTACGTTGTCCGCCAGCCTGGCCCTGGGATTGACATATGCTAAATTGGAGACCATTATGCTGATTATTTGTTTTTTATCACCTGCGCCGTCATCTCTCCTTCAGCAATGAGGCGATTTCCAACATAGGCATGTCCGAACATTATTACTATTCCCCTCCTCATTGGCTCAATCAGTTCCATTTTAAGAATCATTGTGTCGCCCGGCACTACTTTATGCTTGAATTTGAGTTTGTCTATCTTAAGAAAATATGTCGAATACTTTTCCGGTTCTTCAACGGCACTCAATACGAGGATACCTCCGCATTGTGCCAGTGCTTCAACAATTAGAACTCCAGGCATCACTGGCTCGTCAGGAAAATGCCCCTGAAAAAACGGTTCATCGAATGTAACGTTTTTAATGCCCACAACCGATGTTTCGTCAAGGGAAATTATTTTATCAACAAGCAGAAACGGATGCCTGTGAGGCAGTCTCTTTTTTATTTGTTCCAGATTGTAAACGGGGGGTTCCGAAGGATCGTAGGCGGGAATGTCAAGTTTCGATTGTGTTTTTTTTATCTCCTGCCTGATAAGCCTTGCAAGCCTTGTATTTGCAAAATGGCCGGGGCGTGTTGCCACAACCTTACCCTTAAGTGGCTGACCTACAAGCGCAAGATCGCCCATTATGTCGAGAAGCTTATGCCTTGCGGGTTCATTCGGATATCTCAGTTCGGTATTGTTAAGGACACCGGCAGTGTGCTTTGTTATACCCGGCCTGTTGAAAAGCCTGGCAATCCGGTCGATCTCTTCCTGTTCAACCTCCTTTTCCAGAATAACGACAGCGTTGTCGAGATCGCCTCCCTTGATAAGCCCCATCCTGTGAAGCGGCTCAAGCTCATGGAAAAACACGAAAGTCCGGCTCTTGCTTACCTCCTCCTCAAAATCGTCGATTGAATCGAGAATTGCATATTGATTCCCAAGTATCCTTGAATTGTAATCGATAAGCACATTAATGCTGAGATGATCGTCGGGATAAATTATCAGGTCGACTCCCCTTTCCTCATCCGAATAAGTGATCTTCTGCTTTATAACAAAATAATTGCGGTCCTCCTTCAGTTCCCTGAAACCTGCCGCCCTGATAGCCTCGGTGAACTTCCAGGCAGCTCCTCCCATTATGGGAGCTTCAGGACCGTTAAGCTCTATCAATGCATTGTCGACCCTTAACCCGTGCAGTGTTGCCAGCACATGCTCGATCGTCGATACCGAGGCCCCATTCTGAGTCAGGGTTGTGCCTCTTGAAGTATCAGTCACATTATCGGCAATTGCATCAATAATTGGTTTACCGGGCATATCTGTCCTGCAGAACTTGTATCCGTGATTTGCCGGCGCCGGTTTGAATGTAATTGTAACTTCAATCCCGGTATGCAATCCTTTTCCGCTAAGGATTACCTCTTTTGCAAGAGTTCTCTGTTTCTCACTCATCAATCGTAAGGAATTTCATCCGGGTACAAAAAAAATCAAAAAAACCGAACATTCAAATTATTCTTCCTTAAGAAGCCTTATCTGCTTTTCGAGGTCCTCAACCTTTCTGTACAGTTCAGGAAGGCGCTTGAAGATAATGGATGACCTCATGAAATCCCTGTGATCTATCGCCGGATAGCCCAGTAGCACAGAGTTTTCCTTCTTAATATCGCCCGGAATGCCCGACTGGGCACCAATTTTCGTCCCGTCAGCCACTTTAATATGGCCCGATAGCCCGACCTGTCCGCCGAACATGCAGTTTCTTCCAACCCTGGTCGATCCGGCAATACCCGTCTGGGCAGCCATTACTGTATTCTCGCCGATCTCCACATTATGCCCGACCTGGATCAGATTGTCAAGCTTGACCCCTTTTCTTATTACTGTCGATCCCATTGTCGCCCTGTCGATTGTGACATTCGCCCCGATTTCAACATTGTCCTCGAGTATGACATTCCCCAGCTGGGGGATCTTCATGAACTCATTCTCCGACTGGGGTGCAAACCCGAAACCATCGCTCCCTATGACACTCCCGGCATGAATCGTGCAGTTATTCCCGACGATACAGTCGCGATAGATGACCACACCCGGATTCAATGTACACTTTTTCCCGAGACTCGTATTGTCGCCGATATAAACGTTAGGGAAAAGAGAACACCCATCTCCTACAACACTATTCTCACCGACATAAGCGAAAGGACCAATGTACACGTCCTTCCCTATTACCGCCGATGTCTCAATCACAGCCGCGGGATGGATGCCCTGCTTCCTCGGCCTTTCCTGATCGACAAGCTGAAGAAGGGAGGCAAAGGACTCATAGGCATTTTTAACCTTTATCAAAGTGGCTCCGATTTCCGCACCCGGCACAAAATCGCTGTTTACAAGAACTATTGATGATTTTGTGGTGTAGATGTAATGCTCATACTTTGGATTGGCAAGAAAAGAGAGGGCACCCGGGTGACCTTCCTCGATCTTTGCAATTGTATTTACCCTGACTTCCGGATCCCCTATTATCTCACCCTTAAGGAAACCGGCAAGGGTAGCAGCATTAAATTCCATATAGCTTACTGTTTTTTAATCTCTTTGGGATAACATAAATAATACTTTGTGACACGTTCCGAAAGCAACCGGTGTTCAAACATATCGGATACCTCCGTAATATCGGCGGTTGAACCGTTCTTCAGAAGGATCATTACCTCCGGGGAATCGGGTGCGTAGGTGCGGTTTGACACTGTACCCGAAAAGACATAGTATCGTGCCATTTCCAGACTTATTTTCAAATACCTGGCTGCCATGCCGGTAAGCTCCTCAATCCTGCCTTCGGGAAAGGGGTCGTTCTGAAGCTCGACTGAAAGCAGGTTTCTGCTCATCAGCCTCCGCGACAGGTCCGACAGAATAAAGTCAGAACTGTCAGCCCAGTATTTTGCTGATGCAAGAATATCGGAATCATCAAGCCGGGTGAAATTTGAAGCAATGATACCCGGGGAAAAAAGACCGCCCGGGCCGAGGTCGGCCGGCCCTATATTGTTCCTCAGGAAAAACTTCAGTGCCGGAGTAGCAAAAATCTCAACTCCCTGAAGCGACACTTCCCTCGCCCGCTTAAGAACCTTAACAAGAAGACTTTCCGATGAAAGGACCGTCTTATGCATATACACCTGCCAGTACATGAGCCTGCGTGCGATCAGGAATTTCTCAAGGGAATAGATTCCCTTTTCATCCATAACCAGTCTGTCATTCACTACATTAAGCATCCTGATTATCCTGTCGGAGCCCACCGATCCTTCAATGACACCCGTAAAAAACGAATCCCTCCTCAGGTAATCGAGTCTGTCCATATCCATCTGCCCCGATATGAGCTCATGCAGGAACTTCCTTCCGTATGTGCCTTTGAAAATGTCGATTGCCAGACTGAGCTTTCCTTCAAATTCGTCATTGAGCCTCTCCATGAGCAGAAGAGAGAGGTCCTCATGCCTGATGCAGCTTATAATCGAGTTCTCCAGGGCATGGGAGAAAGGACCATGCCCGATGTCGTGAA
>JAVEXG010000121.1:0-10729 GCA_034004115.1 Bacteroidales bacterium
CATGGAACGGAACAGTAGGGGGGAAGCTGGTGCCAACCGATTCATATCATTATATCCTGTACCTGAACGATGGCTCAAAGCCCAGGTCAGGCGTTATAAGCGTTATACGATGAAACGAGAAAACGAGAAAATACTCAGGTCTATGTATAAGAGCCATTTGAGAGGTGTATTTGCAGTTTTGATCACCTGCTTTCTCTCCACCGGAATTTCGCATGCACAGCAGGTTCCGATGTACAGCCAGTACATCATGAACGGATTCCTGGTTAACCCGTCATTTGCCGGGCGCGACGGTTACACTTCTGTGAACCTTACAGTAAGGGAACAATGGACCGGACTCGCGCAATCGCCAAGTACTTATGCGCTGAGTTTCCAGACAAGGATACTTCGTGACAGTTATATATCTAAATCGACATCGGTCAGGAAGAAGCTTGTCAGACCCACCAAGGGAGGGCAGGTTGGTATAGGTGGATATGTTTTCAACGATAATAACGGCATTATGCACCGGACCGGCGGTCAGGCGGCATATTCCTACAACATTCCCCTGAGCACTCAGGATGATGAGAACTCAAGGAATCTTGCCTTCGGGCTTGCCCTTACTGCCTACCAGTATTCAATTGACTATGAAGGCCTGGTGTACGATCAGGATGATCCGTACCTCAATAACTACGACAGATCGGTCTTTATCCCTGATTTTAATTTTGGAGTGAGTTATTCAACTTCGCTTTTCTATGCAGGATTTGCAATGACAAACCTTCTCAGGGGATCAATAAGGTTTTCTGATGGAAATAACGATGAAAGTACCGAGCTGGGTCACTATTTCCTTACCGGGGGCGTAAAGATCCCGCTGGCCCCAAACTGGCTTCTGGAGCCGTCTGCATTCATAAAATCTTCGGATATGCTGTTCAAGGCCATTCAGCTCGATCTTACTTCCCGGATATATTACAGGAACGATTACTGGGCCGGTATCTCGTGGCGCACGGAGGATGCTCTTATTGCAATGATTGGTTTCAAGTATGACAGATTTTATTTTGCCTACGCTCACGATTTTACACTGACTGAACTCAGAAGACAAAGCCTCGGGACACACGAATTTACTCTCGCTGTTAAATTCGGTACCAATGCCCGAAGGTACAGATGGATAAATGCTTACTAAGATGATATGCCGCAAGTCCGCGGTTGCACTCGTGCTGATGCTTTCATTTCACTGTCTGGCATTTCCCCAGGACAGAGTTGATTCTCTTTCGTTGAGGGTTATGTTCTATAATGCCGAAAACCTGTTCGACACCGAAGATGACAGTCTTAAGGATGACATCGAATTTCTTCCCGGCGGACTCAGACACTGGAACAAATCAAGGTATTATAGCAAAATCAATTCAGTATCAAAGGTCATAATAGCTGCAGGAGAATGGAATCCTCCTGCCATGGTTGGTTTATGTGAGATTGAGAACAGAAAGGTACTTGGTGACCTGGTTTACGGGACGCCATTGTCGGCCTTTGGATACGGAATAGTACATGAAGAATCGCCCGATGTCCGGGGGATTGATGTTTGCATGATATATCGTAAGGATCTGGTTACAATAATCAATCACCGGTTGTTGATTCCGGAAAATTTTGAGGCAGGGGAGTTCCATTCAAGGGGTGTCCTTTATGCCAGATGCGTCACGGGCAGCGATACTTTGCATGTGTTTGTAAATCACTGGCCGTCGAGAAGGGGAGGAGTGCTTGCCGGTGAAGGACTGAGGGAAGCTATGGCCCGGACGGTAAGGCATGCAGCCGATTCATTGTGCCTGGCTTCAGATGGTAATGCTAAGATTTTGATCCTTGGCGACTTCAATTGCACTCCCTCTGATCCCCTGATGTCTGAGCTGGTTGATAAGGATAGCCCGGTTAATTGTTCGCTGAAAAATCTCTCTGATGGAAAAATGGCCGGGACCAGCGGTACCTACAGGTACCAGGGAACCTGGGAGATGATTGACCAGATAATCGTTTCCGGCGGATTACTTGACAGCAATAAAGGTCTGGATACAGATAAGGAGCATTTCAGAATTTTCAGTCCGGATTTTCTTCTGAAGAATGATAATAAATATCCCGGCATGGTACCTTTCTCAACATACCGCGGGTATAGTTATCAGGGGGGATTCAGTGATCATCTTCCAGTGCTGCTCGACCTGGTAGTCCGTTAGGTTGTCACAGGCGTCAGCCCTATTTCCCTGCCCTTTTCAAGCATCAGCTTCCTTGCCGGTTCATATTCATTGGGGATGATACCATCAAGGATAGCATCCCTGATCGCGTTCTTTATAATGCCTACTTCCCTGCCGGGACTGATTCCAAAGGTCTCTATTATTTCACTTCCGTCGACAGGAGGCTTGAAATTGCGAATGGCATCCTTTTCTTCTATTTCCTTTAATTTCTGTCTGACCAGCCTGAAATTTTCAAGATGCCTTTTTTTTGTGGCTTCATTCTTTGAGGTTATGTCAGCTTCACAAAGCATCATCAGGTCATCAATATCATCGCCCGCCTCGAACAGAAGCCTTCTGATCGCTGAATCGGTGACTATTTCCTGCGACAGGGCAATCGGACGGAGATGAAGGTCTACAAGCTTCTTTACGTATTTCATCTTTTCGTTCATCGGAAGCTTTAGTCTTCTGAATATTTCCGGGATCATTTTCCCTCCCAGAAATTCATGTCCGTGGAAGGACCATCCGGTTTCAGGTTCATATTTCTTTGTTGCAGGCTTGGCTATGTCGTGGAGCAGGGCAGCCCAGCGGAGCCAGATATTATCGGTCTTTCTGCTAATGTTATCCAGGACCTTCAACGAATGAAGGAAATTGTCCTTGTGTGCCTTCCCTTCTCTTTTCTCAACACCTTTAAGACTGTCGAGTTCAGGGAATATGATCTTTAGCAGACCGGCTTTCTCGAGAAGAATGAACCCCCTTGACGGATTATTGCACATAAGAATCTTGTTCAGTTCAATAAGAATCCTCTCCTGCGAAACTATCCGGATCCTTTCTGCATTTGACGCAATTGAAGCAAAAGTTCTTTCTTCGATGTGGAAATCAAGCTGAACGGCGAATCTGACCGCTCTCATCATCCTCAGCGGATCGTCAGAGAAAGTTATGTCAGGGTCAAGAGGCGTCCTGATTATCTTTTCCCGAAGATCATCCATACCGTTGAAAGGATCGAGCAAATCACCGTAAGTATCCCTGTTAAGGCTTATTGCCAGCGCATTAATAGTGAAATCCCTCCTTTTCTGATCATCTTCGAGTGTGCCTGTTTCAACAACCGGCTTTCTTGAACTGCGGTCGTACGATTCCTTTCTGGCTCCGACAAACTCAATATCGTAATCTTCATACCTGAACATTGCTGTTCCGAAGTTCTTGAATACCGATACATTAATGCCCGGTGAAAGCCTCCTGGCAGCCTTTCTTGCTATTTCCGGCCCATTCCCCAGGACCACAATATCAATATCCTTGTCGGCATGATCCCTTTTTAGCAGATGATCCCTTACATACCCTCCGATAACCCACGCCCCGACATTCTCAGCTGTTATTACCTCTGAAAGCAGTTTGAAGATATTGTCATTAAGACATATGTTCATATATAGATATGACAAATTGTTAATTAATCATGACAAAGTTACAATTATTAACTATTTTTATATAAAATCCATGTAATCCCCTTCTTTGGTATAATGATTGGTGTATCAGAGAAATTAAGAGATTGATGATTAATAACAAAAAACAGAAAACATGTTAGAGCATTTGACCAAGGAGACTTTTCAAAGCAAGGTATTCAACTATGAAACCAATAAGGAATGGAAATTCGAAGGTGATAAGCCCTGTATGATCGATTTTTATGCTGACTGGTGCGGACCATGCAAGATGGTAGCTCCGATACTTGAAGAGCTAGCCACGGAGTATGAGGGCAAGGTTGATATTTACAAGGTGAATACCGAGGAAGAGCAGGAACTGGCAGCTGTATTTGGAATAAGAAGCATTCCTTCACTCTTATTCGTACCCCTTGAGGGTCAGCCTCAGATGGCAATGGGTGCACTGCCCAAAGACACTTTTATTAAAGCAATTAAGGATGTTTTTGGGGTTGAGAAAGAGAGCAAGGAGGGTGTTGATAAATAATAATCAATTTGTTTGAAAAAATTACGTAATATCTAAAACATTGCTTATATTTATTACGTTATACAATCAAAAGGTAGTAACCGCTTTGGTTACATGAGTTTTTTTCATGGATTTAGGTTTAGGGTAGTAAAGAAATCCCGCGGAACGCCCGTTCCGCGGGTTTTTCTTTTATGCCTGGTTAGGTAAGATCCCGGAATATATTATTGATTTCCTCCTCTGTTGTCTTAAGCTTTTTCTGACATTGCCTTATAAGCTCGGAAGCTTTTCTGACCTCTGCCGACAGCCTGTCGACATCCATTTCGCCAGTCTCAATTTCCTTCAGTATCTTCTCGATTTCATTGACTGCCTGGTTGAACGAAAATTCCTTCTTTGTCATCTTCACAATATTTTGAATGTTATTACTTCCTTCACCACCTTGCTTGAAATTGTTCCATCGCTGAATCTGGTGTCTATCATATCGTCTTTCCTTAGCGATTCTCCTTTTTTAATTATTTTCCCCTTGATTGAAGTTATCGTATATCCCCTTTTTAGTACGTTTTCCGGATCAAGAATTTTAAGTGAGTTTTCAAATCCTGTCAGCCGGTTATGAATGACAGCCGTTTTATTCCTGCTGATTGTTGAAAGAATTTCCTTTTTATGTTTTAAAGCTATTGCTTTTTTTACAATCAGGGAGCCGGACCCGGATGACAACCGGTGCTTCTGGTTATCGGGTATTGCATTTGCCTTGACCAGAAAATCCCTGCCAGTCCTGGACATATCGATCACCACCGAGGAAAGGAGTTCCCTGAAACCGGAAATCATGATCCTTGTTACCGGTGCAAGCCTGACCATGGCTGTTTCTAACCTTTTTCCGGTTTCCTCCAGCATTACTTTTGCGTAATCGGTTATTCCGGAGCTGAGTTCGGAAATGAGAGAAGCCGCCTCGTTCATCCGATCGATCAGGAAGTCGGCAACTGCTGTTGGCGTCTTCAGCGACGCGTTGGCCACTATATCTGTAACCGACAGGTCTTTATCATGTCCTATCCCGGTGATTACCGGAACAGGGAACTGTGTTATGTAATATGCTATCGGATAGCTGTCGAACCAGCTGAGGTCAGTCTGTGAACCGCCTCCCCTTATTATAACCGCTACGTCAAACTTATCAAGGTGTGAAGCTATCTTCTCAAGCGATAAGATCACTCCGGATTCAGTTTCCTTTCCCTGCATAGGGGTTTCAAAAAGTGCTGTATAAAAGACATAACCGAAACTGTTGGACTTCAGGTGTTTTATGAAATCGCTATACCCGGCCGAAGTGCCTGAGGAGATCACTGCTATTCTTTGCGGGACAAGTGGTATCTCAAGCTCCCTGTTCATCGTTATTACTCCCTCTTCCTCGAGTCTTCTTATTATCTGCTGGCGCCTGATTGCCATATCGCCAATTGTGAATGCCGGGTCAATGTCGTTGATCACGAGACTGAGCCCGTATATTTCGTGATACTCGATCTTTACCTTTATAAGGATCTTAAGGCCTTCTCTCAGTGACTCTCTGGCGGAATTCTCAAAGTATGTTTTGAGGAACCGGTACCTGCTGTTCCATATCACTGCCCTCACTCTTGCCCTGATATTGATATCGTCGGGGTGCTTTTCAATCAGCTCCAGGTAGCAGTGCCCGTTGTAATTCTCCTTTATCTCCGAGATCTCTGCAATCACCCAGTACATATCCGGCAGGGCCAGGTAAAGGGAATCCTTAATTACCAGCTGCAGTTCAGTAAGTGACAGTTTTTCATTCATCTGGGATCCTCGACCTTAATAATCTTATGAATATATGTTTCGTCCGGAGTAATGAGCCTTACAAAATAAACGCCTTTTCCCGGAACTGGCAAATCGTCAAATATCAGGCTCCTGCTGATAAAGTCTGAATATTCTCTTTTCATCATAAGCCTTCCGCCCTGGTCGAAAAGTTCAACGGTGAGTTTTTCGGGTATGACTGAAAAAGTAATGAACAGCTCATCCCTGAATGGATTCGGGAAAACAACGATCCCGGAAACTGGTTTCGAAAGGTGTTTATCCTGGAGAATTGCTATTGTCTTTTCTATGTCAGGGATTCCGAATCCATATAATGAATCAGGTGCAAGGTGTCTGTCAGATGCCGATTGTAGCGCTGAAATAATTTCCATGTTTGTTGCCTGCGGAACAGCCTGCATTATGCATGCGCACATTCCGCTTATTAAAGGGCATGAGAAGGATGTTCCGTTTGCCCTGGCAATCATGGCAGGACTGACCTGAACCGGAATGCTTACTCCCTGTGAAACGATGTCTGGCTTTATCTGCCGGTCGGAACTTGGTCCTGCTGACGAAAAGGAGGATATTATCCTGTCTCCGCTTACTGCTCCCACCGCCAGTACCGAATCTCCGTCTGCCGGAGCAATTATTCTTATCCATGGCGTGGTTCTCTCGTTCCCGGCACTGTTAACCACAAGGATTCCTAAGGATGCCGCAATGTCGGCAGCCCTGCTGACGAAGGCTTTATCGCCGTCCATATCTGAAAACCGGTAGTCCATCAGGGGATCGTCGAATGTGCAGTATCCCAGGGATGATGAAATAATGTCAGCTCCGATGCTGTCTGCAAATTCAGCTGCGGCCGTCCACAGATCCTCCTCCACAGGATATTCAGATTCAGTAATCTCACTACGGAGCAGCCAGTAATCGGCACCGGGAGCACTTCCTTCAATTGCCCCTGGAATCATTCCCGCAAGAACCGACATAACGGCAGTGCCATGATCATTATAGTCATAAACGAATTCGTTCCTGTTTACAAAGTCATAGGTTCCCTTTATCCCGTTCCTGTTTCGGAGATGGTCGAGTGATGGAATAAGGTCGGCATTGGTGAATCCTCCATCGATAACCGCAATAAGCACACCCTCGCCGGTAAGCCCTGAATTAAGCACTCTGATCCCGTTTATCATTGCCAGGGAATTGTCGTATGGAGGCAGGTCGCGGGAGGCATACTCAATTTTGTCCTTGTCATGTGAATATCCTTTGCTTTCAGGACTCCTGACTATTTTCACCTCTTTAATAAAGGGATACTGATCCAGTATTCCGGTCTCGACCGGTACCGGCGACTTGAACAATGCTGTGTTCATCCACTTCGATGTGCAGTGGAGAGTCAATCCTGTTGATGCGATCTGGTCGGTATAGGCTTTCCAGACTGGTAGGTCCTGGTAACCGGGCACAGCAATTCCTGCCTTTCTCCTTCGCTCTGTTGCTTTTTCTGAAAGAAGGTCTTCAGGGGTAAAGCCCGCGACATTATTGTCTCCCTTGTCGACGAAATGGATCCTGTAGAAATAATTCCAGGTCTTTTCCTGACATTTAACTGGCTGGCATGGAATAATCATCAGAAGTGTCAGAGCGGCAATTGCAAGTTTCTGTCTGGCAGGATCTATGAATCCCCTTACCATATTTCACCCGTTTTTTCAGGATCGGCAATGTTGACTTTAATCCGTTCAAGTGAATCTATGTATTCTGATTCATAAATATCGATGCTTCTGTTATCGGGGATGCCTGCTGTATAATCTGTTTTGAATCTCTGACTGCCGTCATTCCTGTAGATTACCCAGGGCCCTTCCCTCAGGTTATCCTTGTACTGACCTGTCATTTCAGGTTTGCCATTTTCAAAGAAAGCTTCAAACCTGCCGTTTATTTTCCCGTTTTCGTAGTTTGTCCTCAGTGTCAGTGTTCCGTCAGGATAGTATTTCAGGCATTCACCATGTTTCTGGTTATTCCTGTACATGATCTTCTCAGCTGCCTTGCCATCGGGGTAGTAATTGATCATGAGGCCGTTAAGCTTGTCTTCCTTGTATTCGGCCTCACTTATGAGCAGGTCTTTCACTGTGTAGGAATAAAACTGCCATTTGCCTTCCTTGAGTTGGTTGATATATTTGCCGGATGATGCAGTGAGACCGTTAAGGTAGTATAATATGGCTTTTGCTTCAGTTCCGTTGTTGCTGAATGCAAGCAGCGATTTCAGTGGTCCTTCCTCGTAATATCTCCTGAACTCACCTTCCGGTTTGTCATTCCTGAAAAAGCCGTCATACATCACTTTGCCGTTCGGGTAATTTTTTATCCACCGCCCCTGTTTCTTCCCATTCTGGTCGCTTCTGTTTATTTCCTGTCCCTGTATAACAGTGAAAGGAAATAAAGACAGTAACACCATATAAATTCCTGCAATGCTATATTTCATCCGTATATAATTTATTTTAAAGGTCGGATGGAACCGCATATGTTTGAAAATTATATTCATGCGTGTTTGTTTATTTGACACATGTGTGTTTCATAAAAAGTAATCCATATATGCCTGACAAAAGTACAAAAAAAGAGGCTGAAAAGAATTCAGCCTCAAGCAATTTATCATGAACCAGGTATTACTTCACCTCTTCGAAGTCCACGTCGGTTACTTCATCATTTCCCGACTGCGATTTACCGCTTCCTGGCTGTTCCGGTCCCGGCTGCGAGGTAGCCTGCCCTGTGTTCTGAGCGGTTTTATACATCTCCTCGGAAGCTGACTGCCAGATGGAGTTCAGTTCGGCAAGTGACTTGTCGATTGCATCGACATCCTGTGATTTGTGAGCGTCCTTGAGATTGGCAAGTGCGCTTTCAATGCCTGCCTTCTTGTCGGCCGGGATCTTGTCGCCGAATTCCCTCAGTTGTTTTTCAGTCGAGAAAATCATGCTGTCGGCGCTGTTGATCTTGTCAACTTTCTGTTTCGCAAGGTTATCGGCCTCGGCATTTGCCCTTGCTTCTTCCCTCATCTTCTTTATTTCATCATCACTCAGCCCCGAAGATGCCTCGATCCTTATCCTTTGTTCCTTTCCGGTTCCCCTGTCCTTGGCGGCTACATGGAGTATTCCGTTCGCATCGATGTCGAACGAGACTTCGATCTGCGGTACGCCTCTTGGGGCTGGTGGAATTCCGTCGAGATGGAAACGCCCGATTGTCTTGTTGCCTGCTGCCATGGGTCTTTCACCCTGAAGAATGTGTATCTCAACCGATGGCTGACTGTCGGCTGCAGTTGTGAATACCTCTGCCTTTTTAGTAGGTATTGTGGTGTTTGATTCAATAAGTTTTGTCATAACTCCGCCCATGGTTTCAATTCCAAGCGACAGAGGGGTTACATCGAGAAGGAGAATATCCTTAACCTCTCCTGTAAGGACTCCGCCCTGGATGGCTGCACCAACTGCAACAACCTCATCGGGATTAACGCCTTTTGAGGGTGCTTTGCCGAAGAACTTTTCAACAAGCTGCTGTATGGCAGGAATTCTTGTCGATCCGCCCACCAGGAGGACCTCGTCAATTTCAGAGTTCTTGAGACCCGAATCTGCCAGGGCTTTCTTGCAGGGTTCGAGACAAGCCTGGATAAGGCTGTCGCAAAGCTTCTCGAAATTTGCCCGGGTAAGAGTCTTGACAAGGTGCTTCGGAATTCCGTCAACCGGCATTATGTATGGAAGGTTTATCTCCGTGGATGTAGCGCTCGAGAGTTCTATCTTGGCTTTTTCTGAAGCTTCCTTCAGTCTCTGGAGAGCCATGGGATCTTTTCTGAGGTCAACACCTTCTTCTTTAAGGAACTCCTCAGCAAGCCAGTCAATTATTTTATGGTCGAAGTCGTCTCCTCCCAGGTGTGTGTCACCATTTGTTGATTTCACTTCGAAAACACCATCACCCAGTTCAAGGATCGAAATATCGAAAGTACCCCCGCCAAGGTCGAAAACGGCGATCTTGAGGTCTTGTGATTTCTTATCAAGTCCGTAAGCAAGTGAAGCGGCTGTCGGTTCGTTGATAATCCTTTTTACATTCAGGCCGGCGATTTCTCCTGCTTCTTTGGTTGCCTGGCGCTGAGAATCGCTGAAGTAAGCCGGTACTGTGATAACCGCGTCGGTCACTTCCTGTCCAAGATAGTCTTCAGCTGTTTTTTTCATTTTCTGAAGGATCATGGCAGAGATTTCCTGAGGAGAATACAACCTGTTGTCGATCTTTACCCTTGGTGTGTTGTTGTCACCCTTGACGACGTTGAAGGTTACGCGTTTGATTTCGGTATTGACCTTGTCATACGTTTCCCCCATGAACCGCTTGATGGAATAAATTGTCTTGTGGGCATTGGTGATGGCCTGACGCTTGGCCGGATCACCTACCTTGCGTTCTCCGTTCTCAATAAATGCAACTATTGAAGGCGTGGTTCTCTTGCCTTCGCTGTTAGGGATAACTACAGGCTCATTCCCTTCCATTACGGCGACGCATGAGTTTGTGGTTCCCAGGTCGATTCCTATTATCTTTCCCATTTTATGATTTTTAAGAAATTTCAATTATAGTTTCCTTAAACTGCAATGATTATGCCATAGCCCTATCCGGTAGTTTTTATGAAATTATGACACTCAAAAGATTAAACCGTCTGACTAACGTGACAAAAAGACATGATGGTTTGGAAAGGCATGACATAACAAAAACATTTTCTGTGTCATTCCCATTCTCTGCCGTAAATTCGTAGCTTTGTCAGCAGAATCAAATCTTTATAGTCATGTCGGTTAACAAAATTGTCAGGAAAGTCACGACTCACGTCCTTCAGG
>JAVEXG010000122.1:0-10710 GCA_034004115.1 Bacteroidales bacterium
CCCCGCTTTGTGAAGCTGATTTGTAAGGCTGTACCACAAGGTCGGCAGCGCCGAAGAACAGCTTTACCTCTTCGTCGTCAATAAACCGGTTGAAAAACACAACATCGTTTTCTATACCTGAATCAATGGCCAGTTTCCTGTATGATGCCTCGTTCTCATAGAATTCTCCGGCAACCAGGAGCTTAAGTTTTCTGTTTTTCATTTCCGGATGCGAAAAAGCCTTCAGCAGAATATCAAGCCCCTTGTAATCCCTGATGAAACCGAAGAAAAGAAGATATGAAAAGTCGGGGTCGAGCTTCAGAGTATTAAGCGCCACCTCCCGGCTGACTTTTTTCCCGTAATTATCGAAAAGCGGATGATGGGCAAAGCTTACAGGGATGTCGTTCCTGAAATCAGCCACATCCTTCTGAACCGTATCGGACAAAACTGCAGCGCCGTCGATGCTGTTCATGAAGTATTTTGTAAGAAGTTTGTCCCCCATATGTTTTTCATGGGGAATGGCATTATCCACCAGGGATATGACGACAGTATATTTATTTGATCTCACTATTCGTGCCACCGTTCCAAGGCAGGGAGCCAGGAAGGGAGTCCAGTATCTGATAAGTAAAATGTCGGTTTTCTCTTTTTTTAGTTTGCTCCCTATCCGCAACCAGTTTATCGGATTTATCGTGTTTATTTCCCGTTTGATCCTCAGGTCATCGGGCGGAGGATTGTCGGTATATTGAGTTTTCCCCGGAAAGAATAATGCAGGATACTGCAGGGAAAAGGTCCGTATATCCACCTCCTTGCATTCTGAGATAAACTGACGTGCAAGCCTTTCGTTGAAAGTGGCTATGCCTCCCCTGTATGGATATGCTGGCCCGAGAAAGGTGATCTTCATCAAGAAAAAATAATAGGTAAAAATATAAAATCAGTTTTATTACCCTTCAGGCAATATGATAATTTTTTGGTAGTTTGCCTTTACTGTATCTAAATTTTTTCTTAGCTCTCAAATTTAAGGTAATCTTTCAGGTATTCAAATTCAGGAGTTAGTTTTCCTTCCTGCAAAATAGTAGCCCGATTGATCATAGGACTGCCTGTGTTTGTAAAAAGGTCGTGCAGGGCATTCCTCATCAGCTGTACTCCGAAATCGTGGGAAGCGTCACGGGGAAGCTCGCCCGGCAGGTTATCGATCGACATCACAGTAATGTTTGTTGGTCTGGTAAATGCCGGTTCTTCCTTATCAAGGACAGGATTGTATCCATAGAAAGGGTCGGAGATAGTCGTGGCTCGCAGGGTTGAAGGCACAGGACCGTTAATGTCGCAGCTGATATCAGCAACGATGCTTAGCCTGAAGTCGCTCTGTTTCATGTCGTCCCGGGTAAAGAATGCAGGAGACCGGGGATCCCAGAAATGACCGGTAATCAGGATATCAGTAACCTTTGTAAAAGGCAGGAATGAAGAAACATATTCTGACGGGTTATTTAAAAAATGCCGGTAATTGTATGAAGGGTTGTCCTTATGCCGCACGTAGTCTTCGGGGCCAATCTGGCATACTACGGGCACATCGAATTCGCGGTTCAGGAAATCCACGGGTGAAACCTGCACCAGGTTACAGACATTGAGCGTTTCCATTGCTCCGCTGGCCACCCTTCCTTTCCCGGTAACCAGTATTTTCAGGTCGGGCTTAAGTTCAATAAGTCGGAGTCCGGCCCACATTTCATCAAGATCGCGGCACTGATAGGCAGGTTTAAGCTTGAACCGGTTTGTCCTGATACCCCTTGCCCTCAGAGCATTATAAGCCCCTACGATGCCGGCCCATCTTCCGAATGCTACAACCCGTTCTCCCTTATCGGTTGTAAGGTATTCATAATCAACAAGAGTTATTCCCCTGTCAATCATGTCTCTGAACATCTCCCTGTTTTGTTCCTGTTTTTTTGCGACATGGGCAAAGAACATATAAGTTTTACCCTGGATAAAGGTTCTGCGGTCGACCTCCTTCACTCCCATCAGGATGCCGCAGTCAGAAAGATCTTCCGTGAGCGGAATATTAAGGTATTCGTATTCTTCATTTGAATAGCACCTGTAATCGCTTGGCTGAACGAAGAATTCCACGAAGGGATACAGTTCCTCAAGAGCTATTATCTGTGGAGGGGTAAGAGGCACTCTTCGGTCAGGCGGATTTTTTGTTTCGCGGAGTATCCCGACTTTCAGTGTTTTTTCCATGAGCGGGAAATTTGATATTTATTCAAATGTAATCAATAAAGCAATAATTTCCCGTAACTTAAGTCATGTTAGGCACAAAATTTGTAAATTTGCAACTTACTCCGGGGCTGATTTGGTTTTGACAGCATGAGGGGTGGTATGTAAGCATGCAGTGTGTGGTGGCGCGTCACTTAAACAGTGTCACAAAACAACAACTGGCGAATCTAATTACGCTCTCGCTGCTTAAGCGAATCAAGTAACTTAAGCTTCATCCCGGCACATGTGCCGTGACGAGACGTCTCCCGGGCGGTCAAGCCCTGATCCAACCCGATACGGAGGCGCACGCAATCCGGGGCTAGCCTGATGATCGTTCCGCTCTGAGGGTGAAACAAACAGGAAATAAGGACATTTTAGGTTGTTCTGCAGCTGAAGTGTCACGAAAATCAAGCAGAACTAAGCATGTAGAAAGCTTATGGTCTCCATGTATGGACGCGGGTTCGACTCCCGCCAGCTCCACAAAGGACTGTAATTCAATGAGTTACAATCCTTTTTTTATTTCTGTCAGGACGCTCATTTTCAACACTTCAGTCCTGCGATCAAGAATCAGCAATCGCCACCAAAATGCTGAAATTGTCTGAAAATAATAGCACTTTTCTTAAAATTATTGAATCATTAAAAAAGATTCTTACCGTCCTGGCAGTAATAAGGGGGCTTTTTAATCAAAGATAAGAACTCTTAAGCTTTTTTTACTGTCATGGCGGCATATTACTTATAATTGCTTGCTATTTTAAAATAAAATACCTACTTTTACCGCTATAAAAGTAAAAATAATGCAATCGCAGGAATTAGCAGAAGTAATAAGGATGCACAGAAGGGCAGCTAAACTGAGCCGTGTACACCTGGCAGAAATGGCAGGAGTTGGTAAAACAGTGATTTTTGATATCGAGAAGGGAAAGGAATCAGTTCAATTGGACACCTTAAGAAAAATTCTCAAGGTGCTGAACATAAAGATAGTATTAACAAGTCCATTTATGGATAATTTAAATAGTACAGGAAATGAGAAAGGCTAAAGTTTTTGTTAAAGGAGTCGAGGCTGGAACTTTGACTGAATTAATAAAAGGTAAGGAGTACGAATTTGAATACATTGACGGATATAAAGGTCTTGAGGTATCACGAACGATGCCAACCAACGAAAGGGTCTATAAATTCGATATATTTCCACCATTTTTTGATGGGTTATTGCCGGAAGGAATTCAATTGGAAGGATTATTGAAATTAAAGAAAATTGATAAGTATGATTATTTCTCCCAGCTTATTGCTGTTGGTAATGATATGGTAGGAGTTGTTACAGTAAAAGAAGTTGCGGAATGAACCGTTGCCCGATTTCATATAACCCTTGCGGAGATAATCGTTACAGCGATGCAGGGCTCAGACTTTTATCAGCTGAACTGAAGATGCTGAAAGAACTTGAGTATACTGCTGAAGAACAACGAAAAGAGGCTTACAATCGTGCGTCAAAGATGTCTGTTCAGGGAGTGCAGCCGAAGTTGAGTGCAAAATTAAACATCAAAAAAGAAAAATTCGAAATTGTTGACACGGGAGGAAGGTTTATTCTCAAACCTCAGCATCAATATTTTCCAGAAATGCCAGAAAATGAGGACTTGACAATGAGGCTTGCTGATGAAATCGGTTTAGAAATACCATTACATGGTTTGATCTGGTCAAAGGATAACACTTTAACATACTTTATCAAACGGTTTGACAGGAAGGGGCAGAACGATAAAGTTCCTGTTGAAGACTTCGCTCAATTGGCAGGTTTAAGCAGGGATACAAAATATGAATACAGTATGGAGAAGGTTGCAGGTTTGATTGATAAATACTGCACATTCCCATCAATTGAGAAATTAGTGCTATTTAAACTGGTCATATTTAATTACCTGATTGGAAATGATGATATGCACCTTAAAAATTTCTCTTTAATAACTGAAGACGGTAAGGTCAGACTATCTCCAGGCTATGACCTTCTTAACACTACAATCGAGTATGTGCAACCTGATGATGAAATTGCCTTACCCATAAGAGGAAATAAAAAGCATTTAACACGTAATATACTTATAAACTACTTTGGTATAGAAAGATGTGAATTAACTCACAGGAGTGTTGAAAAAGTTCTTGAAACCATATCCTCAGCAATTCCCGGATGGAAAGAGTTAGTTAATATCAGTTTCTTATCTAAAGCAATGAAAGATAAGTACCTTGATTTATTGGATGTACGTCTTAAAATCTTGAATATTCAAGCGTAATAAGGTGAATCCTGGGAAGCGGATTTTATTTACAAGATAATCCATTATCGCCCACCGTAGCTTTAGCGAAGGAGGGCTTTTTTTAAATATTTATTTGATATCTTTCTGACCGTGTAGAATGTCAATAATCAACCAAGACAATGAGAAAATTATCCGTCATATTTTTACTGTTCCTTACAGCAGCCATGACCTGGGCACAAAACCTCACAACGTGCCCCGAATGGAGAATTTCGGAAGTTCACCAGTTGCACTTACCTTTTTTTGCAGATAAACAATCGGTTGACGGGAAACAATTTGATCATGCAGCCTTACTCGAAAACGTCAGGGCTGATGCTGCCAGCATACACCAATGGCAGGTGTTCAGTCCGGGCACTGACAGCCTGATTTCCAAAGTAAGCGGAAAGGACCAGTTATTTCAGCTTGCTGGTTTTGTAAAGAGCGATCGCTGGACCAAAGCTTCGATAAACATTTCAACCGATGCAATTTTCGAGCTTTATCTCGATGGCACCAAGATAAAAACACAGGATAAACCTTCGGAAAAGCCGGTGAAAGTTGAACTGACCCTGGGAACCGGAGTTCACGGGTTGCTGCTGAAGATGATAAGTACAGAAAAATCACTGCGGTTTGCTGCCGGCATCACAGCGGACAATGATGAGGCAACACTTACCTGGACCACCAATCCGAAGCGGACAGTCACTATTCATGATATCCTTGAAGGTAAAAGTGTATCAAATGCGAGACTTTCACCATCAGGAAAATACCTGCTGGTTCAGTCAAATGAGATTCTGCCGGGCAGTGGAAAATCACAGCCGTCATTCATTGTATACGATATGGAACTGAACCGGAATCTGTTTGCGGTCCGTAACAATGCTTTTCGTGCAAACTGGCTGCCTGAAACCGACAGGCTGTATTATCAGGTAGAAAAAGAGGGATATACAGATGTGTTTTTATGGGACATGAATACGGGTGAAGAAAGCCTTGCAGCCTCCGGATTAAAGTCGCCTGAAGGAATCAGATGGTCGCCGAAGGAGGACTATTTCCTGTTCTTATTTGATAAGGAAGCTGAAAAGACGGGTGACCTGAAGCGCATCTTCGGAAATGAAGACCGGATTCCGGGTACCCGTAACCGTTCATATCTGTATTGCTATGACCTGAAAACAAAAATTGCACGACCGCTTACAGCCGGGGCCGAATCAACAGATCTCCACGATATCCGACAGGATGGCTCCAGGGTTCTTTTCTCCACATCAGGGATGGATTACAGTGAGGTGCCTTTTTCAAAACAAACACTTTTTGAACTGGAACTTAATACAATGCAGCTTGATACAATCTGGAAAGCTAAACTTTACGACGGGTATTGCCAGTATTCTCCTGACGGAACACAGCTTCTGGTATCCGGAGGCCCGGAGACTTTCGGTGACGCGGGGGTGAAAGTGAGTAAGGGCCGGATTCCAAACAGCTATGATACACAACTATTTCTCTTCAACCTGAAAACAAAGAAGGTTGAAGCCTTAACCCGCGACTTTGATCCGGCTGTAGCAAGTGCTTACTGGGCAAAAGATGGTAAAATATATTTAACTGCGGACGAGCTTGACTATGTAAATTTGTACCGCCTGGACTTGAAAAAACGGAATTTCACCAAATTAGATGTGCCAGTTGAGGTAATTACTATGGTAGATTACGCGGCGAACCTAAGCCGGGCAGTTTTTAAAGGGAGCAGTATAAGCACACCCGAAAAACTATATGCTCTTGATCTTATCAGTGGCAAATCGACTTTACTGATGTATCCCAAAGCAGAACAGATTAAGGAAGTTGAGTTCGGGCGAACGGAAGAATGGAATTTTGTCAATAAAAGAGGAACAACAATTTATGGACGAGTGTATTACCCGGTTGGTTATGATCCTGCAAAGAAATATCCGGTTATTGTGAATTTTTATGGTGGTACCACACCCACAAACAGGGCTTTCGGAGGCCGGTATCCGAAAAATATCTGGGCTGCCGAGGGCTATTTAGTTTATGTCCTGCAGCCCGGCGGGTCGACAGGCTTCGGACAGGATTTTTCAGCCCTTCACGTAAACGGCTGGGGCAGGGAAGCCATCGATGATATAATTGAGGGCACCAGGAAATTCCTTGCAGCTTTTCCATCGGCTGATTCTGAAAACACGGGTTGCATAGGCGCTTCGTACGGCGGTTTTACTACAATGATGCTTCAAACGCGTACCGATATTTTCAAAACAGCTATTGCACATGCAGGAATAAGCGACATCACGTCCTATTGGGGAGAAGGATACTGGGGTTACTCATACAGCTCAGGAGCCACCAAAAATAGTTATCCGTGGAACCGCAAGGATATTTATGTTGATAACAGCCCCTTGTTTAATGCAGACCAGTTTAAAAATTCAATCTTACTTTTACACGGCACGGCCGATACGAATGTACCTGTTGGTGAAAGCCTGCAGTTTTATGCTGCGCTGAAAATTCTTGGCAAGGAGGTTGAGATGGTTCTGGTTGAAGGAGAAAACCATCACATCCTGGACTATAAAAAACGCCTTGAATGGCACGATACAATCATGGCCTGGTTTGACAAGAAGCTAAAGAGCCAGCCTGAACACTGGAATAATATGTATCCTGATAAAAACATGTAAAAAACAGTGTCTTAAAGACCAGACCGGGACTTAAGATTCCATCCTTTGACAGCAGCCGCCTGCTTTGGTATCAGGTATAGATTTGACAAAAGTTTACCGGCTGTAAAAGCGATTGAAGCAGCGACTACGCCGATAAGGTTCAGGAAAACCACACACACGAGCAATACCGCGATTATCCCTGCAAGCTCTATTGCCGTTGCTATTGAGATAGGTCCCGTTGTACCATTTATAATCATGGAGGATCGCTGGAAGTTAAGAAGGACCGTTAGAGCTGGCAGAATAATCATAATCTTGAGTGGAAGATATGACAGATCTGCAAGTTCCGTACTCAGGCCCGAGACATTGATAAACCACAGGTCAGCCAGGGGAGTGAGAGCCAGTAATGAAATCAGAACAGTTACAAGCAGCCCGAGGTAAATTGCAAAATTCCTTAACAATATGTAATTCTGTTTCTCCTTTCCTATAAGGGCAATATTCACTTCCTGATATGACAATCCCATGCTTCTGAAGATGAAAACCAGAGAGCTGACAACGGGCAGGACAGCAAGTGACTCCAGTGGCATCCTGCTTCGGCCCAGGAAGAATGTAACGAAAGGATGAACTCCCAGCGACAGTATTGAGGTCAGAGCAAGCGGAAAGTAAAATTTCGAAATTGATTTCAGGCTAAGACTCCCATTCTCAGTGTCTTCCATATTTATCAAACACTTCAGGGTTTTGGAGACCATAATTCTGGTTACCACAGCCTCACAGACTACTGCCAGGGACATTGCTCCGGCACCAACCCAGGCGCCTTTTATACCAGCTAAATAAAGGAGTATTCCAACTATTACAATAACAAAAAGCCGGACCATGGTCCCGTAAGTTACCCGTCGTGTAAGATTATTCCTGATAAGGATACCCTGGTAGAACCTCCTGTAACCGATCGATGCAGCCCAGGGAAGAAAAATAATAAGCGCCATGTAGGCAATCCCTGCAACCTCTTCCGGCACCTCCATGAGGCCAGTTACGATGTAATTGAAGACCGGCGGAATAAGGAGGATAATCTGAACGCCAGTGACTCCTGCATTAAGGATATCGGCAAATCTCTTCAGTTTTCTGTACGAATTGCGTCCTGTGACCAGAGCGGTAGAGGCGCTCATAAGCATTATTATGGGCGACTCAATAATCATGGCGAACGATCCGGCTATCCCAAAGGCAGCAAGGTTATATTTTGCATCATTCAGCCGGGCAATAAAGGCTATCAGGAAAGGCTGCTCAAAGGCCATCATAAGCCAGGTAAGCGCCAGGGGACCCCAGAACAGGAAAATCTTGCGGTAAGTCAGCTTTTCGGCTATTTCCACTTTTTTGAAAACCGCAAAGATATACAATTACCAGTGACGGCAATCTCTTTGGCAGGAGTACTCACACTCAATCGGAAATCAGATCGAGTATGATCAGGCCGCCGTTTTTGGCTTTGACGAGGACTTTGTTGTTATCGTTAACCGTTATCAGCCCTCTCCGGCCAAATTCAGCTGATTCGAATGTAAATTGAGTATAGGGATCCTCAAACAGCTTTTTGAAATTGTGTCCGTTTCTTGTCGCAACTATTCCTCCCCTTGTTGTCGTGTAGTTTGGTGACTCATGAGGATTAATAAGTCCAAGCATTGTTCCATCCGGAAGAAAACAGTGCCCTCCGTTAATAGTAACCAGTTGAGTGTTGGATCCTGTATACTGATAGCAACATTCTATTGTAGATAGAAGGCCTCCGCCGTTCCGGAAGACTCTCCAGTATCCGTCTCCCATCCCGTCATTCCCGAACAGTATACAATCTTCCATGGGGATTGCGGTAACAAATTGAGTCCGGCAATCTGCCGAAGGCATATGAACTCCCGTCCTGATAAAAGTCCAGTTGTAACCCCAGTCATCAGAATAAAAAATCCCGACAGCCGGATAACTATCCCCTGTAACAATCACTAACCTGTCAGCATATGTATCAATACAGCCTCCATGAGCGTGCAGACTCCCATTGGGAGTAACTCCCCATAGATCAAAATTCTGTGGATTGGTCAGAGTATTCTTCATCGGATGTCCGCCCACCGCACCATAGCCCCCTTGTCCGTCAGGTTTGGTATCAACGAATACCATTTGATCGGGCGTTACAGTACTGTTTATGGAAGTGTCGGCCATAGAAAAAACGCATCTGAAAGAATTACCACTGTCAGTACTAAGATATGCATACCCTCTTGAATTATAGATAACTGCAAAAACCGTATTCCCTTTTATGCTCAGGCCCCATGCCTTGTTTAGAATCGGGTTCGAATATGGAATATTCATGACAAGATTCGCATGTTCCTGGGTATATGTAAATGTTCCGCTTGATTGGGCTACATAAGACACCTTATAAATATTCACGTGAGAAGTCTGGTTTTCAACCTGCACCAGCAAGCCCATATCTGGCATTTCATCCACTCCTCTTATATTACAAGATGACACATTATACAGGGGACCACCTTCCCAAACGCCGGAAATTACAAATCTTACTTTGTTCCCAAAGGTGTTCTTATCAATCCGGTAAAATGCGCGTGAATGTCCGTAATATATGTATCGGCCGGATATGTCAAATACCTCGCAATTCCGTCCATCTTCAACAAATCTGCGTAACTCGGGATTGGCTAAACTGTAATCGATTGACCTATCAGAACCCGCAATTGAATAAGCATCCTCGATCGTTTTTGCCCTGAAAGAATCAGCACTTCCACAATTAACAGGGCCCTCAACGATCTTTGTAAAACGAACATTCCCGATAGTAATATCCCTGACTTCATTGGGAGCTTCATTAAAAATTGCTGAGGATAAAGTCTCATATCCTTGAGAAAGGGTTCTGAAAATTAACTGGTTTCCATAAATAGTCCCGGTTTCAGTTACAGCATAAGCTCTCACATAGTATGTTGTGCCCTCAGACAAACCGCTAAGCTGGCTTGTAAAACTACCGCTTCCTGATCCATTATTGGTCCTGTGATTTGCAGTGGTTGGATTTGAAGATGTTGCCCAGCAGACACCTCTTGAATTTACCTCTCCCGTATTTGAGGAAATATTTCCACCTGATGTTGCTGAAGAGCTTGTAATTGAAGTAACTGCTGCCGTGGTGAGAGATGTCACAAAAAGCTCACTGCCAAACCTGCTTAAAGATGGAATGTCAACTGTTCTTCCATTTTTATTAATGAAATAATCCCCGGTTGTAGTGCTCCTGCCAGTTCTTGTCACGCCCTGAGCAGAAAGAGAACAAGTAACGATTATATTAAACAATATGAATAATGCCAATCGCATATTGGGGAATAATTTTAATAATAATAATCGAACTGTATCCTGTCGCCTGCCCTCAATACATTCGATCCGTTGCCGGCAGGCAGGTAAGTCACTGAATTTCCAGAAATTGAAAAGGCTGAATTACTTATCCTGACTCCGTTTATAAACATTTTTACATTGCTGTCAGGTGAAGGCCTTTGAGTCAGGGTAAACCTTGACTGGCCATCAGTAGCCGAAAATTCGTTATTTATTTCCCTGATTGCAGTTATATAGTTATTACCATCAACGCTTCC